>CAZTOS010000010.1:0-25182 GCA_964615185.1 uncultured Thermococci archaeon | reverse complement strand
CTGTAAACTGCGGGTGGTATAATTACCTTATCAAAGAGCACCAAGAGTTTTTGGAAGTATCCAAGTTTGGAAATAAATATCACTGGGGAGGTATTAAATACAGCCCTCACGTTTCAACTCCTCCAAGAGCCGCTTAACGGCATCTTTTTCTTTCTCTACCTCTTCCTTATCAAGGAAGGAGTACTCCACCCCAAGTTTGTCAAGGAGGAACGAAAGCTCTTCGATCCTCATATCGAGTAGCTCTGCGGCTTTTTCAAAGGATATCTGATGGGAAACGAGAAGCCCAATTACCTTGAAGAATTTCTCTTTTTCTCTGTAGCTTTTGAAGAGCGGGAAGTTCCAAACGAGTTTGTCTATCTCCTCCATCAATCACACCATATTTGATATCACATTTGAGGTTAATAAGGCTTAACTTTTTAAACTCTCCATCAAAGCTAAGAGCATGGAGCTGTTTTATCGCATAACTCTTCACGAGCTCATAGCTGACATACTAACATTAATCGATGAGCGTGAACTCTCTTCAAAAAATGCCCTTGAGAGGGTTTTTAAGCGAGTTAGTGGGAGAGACAGAGAGAAGGCTCGTGGATTAGCTCATGCTTATGTATTCGAAATTGAAAAATGGAGGAAGAAAATTGACTTCATAGTGAACTCTGTTCTTAAGGGTTCAAAAATTGAGGATTTAGAGCTTTATTTAGCTAATTTAATCAGAATCGGCGTTTTTGAAATGAAGTTTAAAGGAGTTAATCCTGCCATTGCCACTGATTCTATTGTTAGGGCTGTTAAGGAGAAGTATGATCTGGCAAAAGCTAAGTTTGTGAATGCTTTGCTTAGAGAAGTGGAGAATTTTAATCTCGAAAAAGCTTTGAAAAAGCTGAAAGAGAGGGATAGAATTGAGTATTTGAGCGTTAAGTTCTCCCATCCAAGATGGTACGTTGAATATGCAATCGAGCTGCTCGGTTATGAGAATGCAGTAAGATTGATGCTGAGCAATAACAGGGCTCAGCGTTACTATGTGAGGGTGAATCCTCTCAAAACTGACATTGACAGCTTAGCTGATTATCTGGAGGAGCATAACGTTAGGGTTGCCAGAACTCCCATTGATGACGTGCTCAAGATTTTAGAATACGAGACCCCAATTACGAGACTTGAATGGTACAAGCAAGGTCACTTTGTCATTCAAGACTTAGCCTCAGCTTATGTTGCTCATGTTTTAAGCCCAGAAAAAGGCGAGAGGATTCTTGATTTGGCAGCAGCCCCAGGTAGCAAAACGTTCCACGTTGCCCATCTAATGGAAAATACAGGTGAGATAATAGCTGTTGATTACTCTTTGGAGAGACTCAACAAGATGCGTGAGAAGATGAAGATTCTGGGAGTTACAAATGTTAAGCTTGTCCATGCCGATGGAATGAAGTTCAAGGACAAAGAAAAGTTTGATAGAATCATTCTTGATGCTCCGTGCTCAAGTTCGGGCACTTACAGGCAGTTCCCAGAGGTGAAGTGGCGCTTTGACGAGAAGAAGATTAAGAAAGTTATTCAAGTGCAGAAGGCGATGCTGAAGAATGCTTATCGTAATCTGAACCCTGAGGGGGAAATGACTTACTCAACATGCTCAATCAGAATTGATGAAAATGAAGAGAACATTAAATATGCAATAAACAAGGTGGGTTTTGAATTGGTTAATTATCCATTCAGCTGGGGTGAAAGGGGCTTTTTGGAGATTGGAGATAAAGTTTTCAGAGCTTGGACTCATCTGCATGACTGCAACAGCTTTTTCATTGCGAAATTGAGGAAAGCCAAAGATTGAAGAGAAATTCGGGGATATCTTCCTTTGCGAGAACAGTAACCTCTTTTGGGTATTTCCTATGAGCTCTTGTGAGCTTTACCTCCACTTTCATGTTATCAGCTATTGCGTCAACTTCGTAGTTGTTCTTGAAATAGTAAACCTCCCCAAACTTCCTGTAAAGATGTTCCTGCACAAGCCATTCATATAAAACTTCTTCTCTAATCCTTCTTCTGCTCCATAGGCCTAATGCTCGTGCTATAAAAGGATCTCTTATAGCAATCTTTCTTTCCCGTCTTGGATATATTTTTCTGTCCCCTCCTTGATACAAGAGTTGAAGGATGATGTAAAGCCCCTCAAAGATTTCAATGTAATCCTTTGCCGTGTGTGTTGATATGCCTACATTTTGAGCTATTGAATGAAAAGATACTGGAGATGGGGATTTGTCAAGTATAGCACCTATGATATCTTTGGCAGTTCCTGTTGAGCGGTCAACCGCCCTTAAATCTGCTTTGATTAGGGATATCAGCTCTTCAAGTTTCAGTTCCTTGTTTAGGACTGAAAGGTATCCTCCGGTTTCAAGATACTTGTCAAATATTTCCTCACCTTTTCTTTCAAAAAATTCATCATAAAAGAGCAGATAATAGTCGTGAAAGCTTAAAGGCATGACTTCAATGGTCTTCCCGTGTCCTCTTCTCCCGCCAAATGTTTCAAATCTTTTACTTAAAGTCATTGAAGAGGAGCCCAGCAAAGTAATGACGTCGTTTTTTACGATCTTTCGATCTATAATGTATTTTATCGCCCTCCACCATTCATTTACAAATGTGATCTCATCCAAAAATATATAGGCTGTCTTTATCCCTTTCCTTTCTTTCAGCTTGATATAATCCCTGAGAGTCTCAAGCAGGTCATTGTGATCCTCGAGAACATCACAACTAAAGTAGAAAACCTGATAGGGATTTTTGGCTGTTAGTTCCTTAATAAGCAGCTTTATTCCAAGAGTCTTTCCAACTCTTCTAGGTCCAAGGATAAAGTTAAGGCTGAAAGGGATTAGAGGTATTTTGTTGATCCATTCTGGGATGATCCTGTATTCAAGTCGATCGAATTCGATCCAGTCAGGATCAGGTTCATGAAACCACCATGGATTTTGCTCTTCAATCATGTGAACTTATACTGCAAATATCTTTATAAACTTTTTGAAGTCTCACTACAAATTATTCCTCAGGAACTAAAGGCTTTCTCCTCACTGATCCTCTTGGATACTCTTCCTCAAATATTTCCGCTGTAAATTTGTAAACCTTTGTATCTGGATCAAGCCAGCAGTCTGGAGGCAGACCAGCCTTCCAACAGGTCTCTGCTAAAAATTCTTCCTCATCCCAGCCCCATTCAATAGGTACTTGGGGTAGCAAAAGCCCTGAGTAAAATCCCTTTTCAATTATCAAACCATCCCTTCCAACTTTAATTTTCTTTGGTCTTTCTTCTGGAGGCCCTTCAATTGGCTCAGGAGGTGTTAAAACGCTGACTTCAATTATTAGGTTGTCCATCTCATCCAAAGTTACTGGAGGAAAGCGAGGGTCTTCAACAGCTGCATATATGGCTGCCTTTATTGTAGCTTCAACGAGTGGATAGGTCGGCAAGGGAAATCCAATACATCCCCTGAGCGCTGTTTGCTTTGGAACATCATATCGATTGAGGGTTACAAAAACTCCCATCTTTTCCCAAAGCTCTTCTGGAGTGTCTTTTGGAGGTTTAATAATTTTTCCACTCTTTAAATACTCCTCAATTGATTTTCTTGCAAGCTTGACTAAAAACTCTCCCCATTCATCTTTGATTTTGTGCATATCCCTCACCACATTTTCTTACGTCTTTGGAGTATTTTAAGGTGTTGCGTAAAGCTTAAAAAATTGTCGAGCTTAGTTTAGTTGGGTGTCGAAAATGGCAATCATAGAGTTCGTCATAGTGCCCCTTGGAGATACGTTGCTGAAGTAGTAAAGCTTTTAGAGAAGAAAGATGTAAAGTATCAACTGACACCTATGGGGACTATAATCGAAGTTCCTACAGTTTCAGAAGGTCTTAAAATAATTGAAGAGGCTCATGAGCTCATGTTTAAGCTTGGAGCAAAAAGAATTCGAATTGATGACAGAAGGGATAAAAAGGTTAAAATGGAAGATAAAGTGAAGTCGGTATTAGAGAAAGCCCGGGAGGGTTAAAAATTAAGGTTTTGGTTTTGGCAATTGATAGAGATGACGACTTTGGGGTTAAAGCCAAGGTAAAAGGTCCGGTTATTGGGCGAGATGCATGTATAGACGCTGCCCTTAAGCTTAGCTTAGCAGATCCTGAAGATAGTGATGCTAACGTTGCTTATGCCGCTGTTAAGCTCCATGATGAACTTAAAGAGAGCGGTGAATTTGAGAATGTTGAAGTTGCATTGATAACTGGTCATCATGATGTTGGTGTAAAAAGTGATCTTGAGCTAAGTAAACAGCTTGAGGAAGTTCTGAGAGTATTTCCAGCTGATGGAATTATTCCGGTTACAGATGGGGCGGAGGATGAGCAGATTTTTCCCATTATAACTTCTAAAGTTCCCATTATAAGTTCCCGTCGTGTTGTTGTTAAGCAAAGCGAAAGCATTGAGACCACTTATTACATTATTTATAGATATCTAAGAGAAATCTTAAGTGATCCAGAGGTTGCCAAGGTAGTTTTGGGGATTCCCGGGCTTATACTGTTACTTTACGGGATTGCAAAATTGATTTCTGTTAAATATCCTCAGAGCATCCAGATAGTCTCAGCAACAGTTACTGGGGCAATTCTTTTTATAGTTGGTTCATATTTCTTTACAAGAGGATTTAGAATCCATATATCCCTAAAAGAGACTATAACAAAGGGTTTTATTGAGTTCATATCACTTATTGCAGGTTTCTTGGTTATGGTTGCTGGAGCTATAAACGCATATCTCAATCTGGAATACATAGCGATGGAAAAGCTTGGAGGGTTACCGGGTACCCAATTAATTGCAGTTTTGCTTTATCTGAACATCTTAAAGACTTCATTTGTGGTGGGATTAGGCGTTATGGTGCTTGGAAAAGTCCTTCAGTCATATTTAAGGAAGGATCCGCATATCTGGTATTATATCACTGGTCTGCTCTTACTTCCAGCTCTTTGGATCACCATTGACCTAACGACTTTGTATGCAATGTCCACTGTATCTCCCTATCTGCTACAGTTCTTCAAAAAAATCGTTATGGCAATAGGGGATGTTGTTGTTGGAACCTTAATTGGGATTTATCTTAGGGAGAAAGTTAAAGGATGGGAGAAAATTGAAATTGGAAAGAGCATTGAAGGAGTATGAAAAAAAGAAAAAGAAAGCTGAAGAGAAGCGAAAAAATCTTGAAGAAAAATACACATCCAAACTTTTAAAAAAGAAGCATGAAATTCTAAAAAATCTTGAAAAGCTTGAAAAAAAGGAGATTCCAAAGAAAATCGATGAAAGGATTAAACAGGTCGTGGAAAGAGAGAGAAGAAGTTATGTGGATACATTAAGAAGAATACTTGAAAGAATTGAGAACATTGAGGAGTTAGGCAGATTCCTCCCAGAGCTTTCTAAGCTCCATATCTCCCATGGGAAGCATCTTCTTTTAGTCTTTGAAAAAGAAGTCTATGCAATAAACAAGCTTCTGAAAGAAGTTTCTGAGGAGTACACAGAATATATTAGAAAGGTAGCTGAAATTAGCATTGAACCAATTGAACTTGATTCTATTTTAAGTAATATTGAAAATGCCAAAAAGCAGCTTGAAAGTGAAGAAGAGGATTTAAAACTTTTGAAAAGTGAACTCGAGGAGAAGGAAAGGGAACTCAAATCCAAAATGGTCAAACTGGAGGAAGAACTGGAAAAAATTGAATCTAAAATTAGGAATCTGAACTCTTCGATTGCAAAAGACGAAATTGAAATTCGATCCAAAATCTCAAAGCTCCAGAAACCAATAAAGCGAATGCGTACTGGAGAGAGAACAGCCAATGAGATTCTAAAGGACAGTTCATATGGGATCGATCATCCAGAAGAATTTTTAAGCTTTTTAATTAAAATCCGGGAAAGACTGGAAGGTAAATACAAACAGACTGCAGACTGGATTTTAGAAAATTTGGAACCTAAATCAGAGGAAATCAAAAAAAGAAAAAGAAAGTTGAAGGAGTTCGAAAACAGAAGAGCTGAAATTCTTCGTGAAAAAAGGAAACTTGAAAGTGAAATTGAGATTATCAAAAAACGCATTCTTGAGAAAGAAAAAAGGATTAAACGCCTGAAAGATAAATTGCTTGAGCTTGAGAAAGAATTGGACGAATCACTTTCAAAGCTCGAGAAAATTCTAAACACAAGCATAGATAGACCATAAATTTATAATTAGGAAAGCCTAATTCTTTATTGGTGGTGAGAGATGAGAATTAGGATAGACAGATTAAGGTTTGGAACAGCCGGGATTCCACTCTCAACACCAAAACCCTCAACTATCACCGGAATTCAGCGGGTTAGGGAACTTGGCTTAGATGCAATGGAGCTTGAGTTTGTGAGAGGTGTGAACATCTCCCCCGAGATGGCAAAGAAGATAAAGTATGTTGCTCAGAAGCATGATGTCCTCTTAACGGCTCATGCCCCTTACTATATAAATCTCAACGCTGCAGAGAAAAGTAAAGTTGAGGCAAGCAAGAAGAGGATTATTCAGAGTGCTGAACGCTTGCATGAGGCTGGAGGGTGGAGTGTTGTGTTCCATGCTGGCTATTACCTCAAGCAGCCTCCAGAAACGGTTTATGAGAAGATTAAAAATGAGATTAAAGACATTGTCAAGCAGCTCCAAGACAAGGGAATAGAGATTTGGATAAGACCAGAACTCACTGGAAAGCCAACTCAGTTTGGCGAGCTTAGGGAGCTGATAAAGCTGAGCCAAGATGTGGAAATGGTTCTTCCAGCTATAGACTTTGCACATGCGCATGCAAGACACTTGGGAAAACTTAACACAGCAGAAGAGTGGCGTGAAATGCTTGCTCTGATTGAACAGGAGCTTGGAAGAGAAGCTTTAGACAACATGCACATCCACATAAGCGGAATTCACTATACAGAGAAGGGCGAAAAGCATCATTTGAACCTTCAGGAGAGCGATTTGAGGTGGGAGGACTTGCTTAAAGTGCTGAAAGAGTTCAGGGTAAAAGGTGTGGTTATAAGTGAAAGCCCCAACATTGAAGGGGATGCAATCTTAATGAAGAAAAAATATGAACAGATAGTCATCTAAGCATTACTCTTCTAATCTCCCGTACTTTTTCATAATTTCGATCAGCTTATCATGTGGCAAAGCATAGCGTATATGGTTATCTCTTCCAGTCATTGTCTTTGCTTGGAGCAGAGAGTTAATTATCGCCTCTTCTGTTGCTTCAGCGGCCGCTTTGAAAAGCCTGTTGAGCCTTGCATCGGGGAGCATTTTTATTTCAAACTCCTCTCTTTGATAGTGCTTTATCCTTTGAGCCGTTGAAAATGCCAAAGCTATATCACCGCTTCCGTGATAGGCATAGCCTCCAGTCCTTGCCAAGCCAACCACTGCTCTCTTGGCTAACCTGTATAGTTGCCTTGCTGTCAGCGGGGCATCTGTTGCGAGGATCATTATGATGCTCCCTTTGCTCGGATTTCCTCTTCCAGGGTAATCTCTAAGCTCCCAGCCTACAGGAACTCCAGCAATTGTTAAATCCTCTCTCTTTCCAAAATTGTTCAAAACCAAAGCACCCACCGTGTATTTCTTGCCTTCAATCCCAATGACTCTTGAAGAAGAGCCTATTCCACCTTTAAACTCAAAGGAGCTCATCCCTGTTCCTGCTCCAACCGAGCCTTCCTCAAAGTTTTTATTTGCATTTTTTATTGCCTCAAATACGTGCTCTTTTTTTACATGCTTTCCTCTGAGGTCGTTCAAATAGGAATCGTTGCACTCTAAAACGACGGGATTAACTGAACCAGTTGTAACCCCTATATCTTCATTCTGGTCAAGCATGTAATCAGTTAGAGCATCAGCAACAGTATAAACGCTTAAAGTATTTGTCAAAGCTATTGGAGTTTCGATTGTGCCGAGTTCTCTAATTTGAGTTAATCCCACAGGCTTTGCATAGCCGTTCATTACAAAGACACTTGCCAAGAGCTTCTCTTTGAAGATGTTCCCCTCATGTGGCAGAATAACAGTGACTCCTGTTCTGACTGGACCTTTTCCAGGGATGAGCTTTCCCTCTCCTCTAATTAGAGTTACATGGCCAACTTTAATGCCTTTAACGTCAGTTATTGAGTTCCTTTTTCCATGCTCATAAAATCCAATTTTGATTCCCAAGTCTGGAGCTTTCATCTTATTCACCTAAGACTCCTATTTCCATTAGTAGCTCCTTTAAAGGTCTTAGCTCTGAAGTTAACATTGCATATGTCTTTTCGTCTAAAACCTCTTTATCAAGATGAACTAAAAGAATCCCTCTGTTTAGGGTTGTAAAATCTTTGAGCTTGGTTATAAACTTCAAAATGGCTGATTCTCCATTTTCAAGAATCAGATACTCGATGCAGTCAATCAGGATAGCTTTGTCAATTTCCGCACTCTCTAAGAATCTTTTGAGGTAGTCGAGAATGTAAGGAAGTCTTGTTGGATCTATAGCCTCCTCATGTTGAACTTTAGAAATCCACATTACTGGGATTATCTTCAAGCCAAGTTTCTCCCTAAAAATCTCAGGTGGATCTCTTGTAACCGCTATACATGGAATTCTCATTTTCTTTGCAAATTCAACAAATGTGGCGTAGCATTCCTCCTTTTCACACCAATAAGCTCCGTATTTAAAGGTGTTTGATGGCTCAACAGCTATTTTTATAATCCTATATTTATTCCTTGCAAATGGTATATAGAACATCACCGATGATATAAACAAGAAGAGAGCTCCTAACGTCAGCAAGATTGCCCTCATATCAAGGTATGGGTATCTATTATAAAAAAGTAAGGAGGTTCTTACAAGAACCCCAATTATTTGGGCGACTGATATGAAAATAAAGGCTACAATCAAAAAGTAAAATGCTGTTATAAAGTATCTAAAGCTGAGGTTTTCTTTTATTTTCTTCCTCATAAGTCCTAACAGTATCAATACTGATATGGAGATTATTAGCACAATTATATCCCTAATGAAATAGGGCACATTTATTATCTCAACCATATCTTTTCCCTTTTATGTAGTGCATCTATGAAATATTTAGGATTTTCGCAGAAAGTGTTACTTTCACTTTACACTGAATTTTCTCTTAAGATGTGGGGGTTTGAAATCGTAAGAAATCCTTGGGATAAAAGAAAGCTCTTGACCTTGATAGCAGGAATCACGAGAGATGGAACCTTTGTTCCTTGACACCCTGATATACTCCATTATTGTATCTATAATGGGGACTGGGAAGAGATAGGATACTTAGAAGATAAGAGGCTGGTGAAAGTTGAGATATAAATCCCTTCTCTTTTTAGTTTAGTTTCTGAGGAAACTCAACAAAATGGATAAATACTCCAAGGTTAACTCCCTTTGGTGATTTAAATGAGTGAAAGCTGGAAGAAAAAGCTTGGCTTGATTCATATTTACACAGGCAACGGAAAGGGAAAAACCACGGCTGCTTTGGGTTTGGCTTTGAGGATGCTTGGCAATGGTGGTAGAGTAATTATAATTCAGTTCATGAAGGCTCCGAAGGTTTATGGGGAGTACTTTATGGCTGAGAAATGCGGCTATGTGATAGAATCCTACGGTTTACCCAAGTTTGTTCATGAAAAACCAGAGGAGGATGATATTCAAGCTGCAAAGAGAGCCTTGGAAAGGGCTAAGGAGGTTGTTAAAAGCGGTGAATGGGATTTAGTAATTTTGGATGAAATATGCGTGGCATTAGGTTTTGGAATGCTTGATGTTGAGGAAGTCAAGGAATTGATAAAGAGCAAGGCTCCAAACACTGAGCTTGTTTTAACGGGTCGCTACTGTCCCGAGGAACTCTTTGAGCTGGCAGACTATGTGAGTGAGATGAGAGAAATAAAACACCCCTACCAAAAAGGAATCACAGCCAGAAGAGGGGTCGAGTATTAGTTTCAACCGAAAACTTTTTAGTTACAAAAGTGCAATATACCACTGGAAAATTTTAGTTACCAATTCTTAGTAAAAGGAGGTGATACAAATGAGCGATGTTGAGGAGAGAATCAACCAGATTATTCAGGTTCTTAAGGAACAAGTTGTTCAAGACACAATCGTCCCAAGAAATATTAGAAGGGCCGCTGAGGAGGCAATTGAGCATTTGATGGATAGAAATAAAGAGCCTGCTGTTAGGGCAGCTGATGCTATTGCAATCCTTGAGGAGATTAGTGAAGATCCAAACATGCCTCTCCACACAAGAACCATAATCTGGGAAGTTTTAGGTGCCTTGGAGCAGATTCAGTGAATTTTGTTTTTTACGCTCATCTTTTGCCTTCTATTAAATACCAAAGCTTTGCACTTTCTTCAACGAGCTCCGCTTTGTAGAATGCTTCTCTCAGGCTTTTTCCTACCGTAACAATTCCGTGTCTCTCCATTAAAACAGCATCATGATCTTTAATGTATTTTGCAACTTCCCTTGCGAGTTCTTCACTTCCCGCTGGCTTAAACTCTGCAATTGGGATTTTTTTGAGGTAGATTTCTGCTTCTGGGGTTATTATTGGAAGTTCTCCCTTCAAAAGGGTTGAGGCAACAATGGAGTATAGAGGGTGAAGATGGGCTATTGCTCTAATGTCTTCTCTTTCGCGGTAAATGAACAAGTGAAGCCTCCATTCTGATGAAGGCTTAACAGCTGAGATTTGCTTTCCATTCAGGTCAATAACTGCCACTTGCTGCTCTGTCATGGTGTCCATAACAGCTCCAGTAGCTTTTATGAAGATTTTTCCATTAAAACGGACACTCAAATTTCCACCAAATGCAGCGGTTAACCCTTTCTCATGAGCTAAGCGTGAATACTTGACGAGGATAGATTTTATGAGCTGGCTCATTGCTCCTCCTCCTTAAATTTAATCCCAAATCCACAAGAATCGCAGTAAGCTTCATTTCTTCTCCACGCCACTCCTTCAGCACCGCATATTGGGCAGATGTCAAGTTTTCCACTCTCCTTCCATCTTTGATACGTTTCGCTGTCAATAATCAGAAACACTCCATCTTTTTCTTCCTCAAAATGCCCAAGAACGGGATAGCTCTTTAGCTCAAAGCTCTTGTCATCAATGATTACTGGCTCAAGTCCGATGTTGCCCTCAAATTCGAGCTCATTTGCCGGGATGATTTCAATGACATAAGCTTCAAGCTTTCTGTCATGGTAAGCTATTATCTCAAGGGCATCGCTTAGCTCTCCGCTTGATGAGATTATGTCAACGATTAAATGCTCTTTTGCTGGGAAAGTTAATGTTAGAACGAATTTCCCTCTGTGGAGAACTAACCCTTCATCTAAACAAATCTCCTCAAGGTTGTTCTCTTTTAAGAACTTTCTCACGTCATCTCCTGTGGGGAGCTTTTTGTTTTCAATTATAAACTTGCTTATCCATTTTGCCAAGGGCATTGCCAGCATCAGCGGTTCATAAATCTTCATACGCACCACCATTTGGAGTTTTGCTTTGAAGTTTTTAATATCTGTGATACCAAAAAGCACTTAAATTCTTTAGGTAAATCTAATTTTAGGTGGGTCGAATGGAAATAACTAAAAGAGAAGAAGAGTATCTTGAAGCAATGTATCTTTTATATAAGAGAAAGGGCATAATTAGGATCAAGGATATTGCCAAAAAGCTTAAGGTAAAGCCTCCAAGTGTTGTTGATGCCCTTAAAAAGCTCAGTGAGAAAGGTTTAGTTGAGTATGAGAAGTATGATAGAATTTTGCTAACTGAAAAAGGAAGGGAGATTGCAGAAAAGACTTATTCTAAGCACTTGCTGTTGACGGAGTTCTTTATAGACATCCTTGGCATTCCTCCTGAGATAGCTGAAGAAGATGCCTGCCAATTCGAACACTATGTCCACGAGATTACAGCAGAAAGGATTAAAGAATTTGCAAAGTACATTCAGGAGCAGTGCCCTTATGTAATCAAGCAGTTCCTACAGGAGCACATAGGAAAGGAGGAAAAATCAAAGGACACCTCCAAGGTAGAGGAAGTATAAGATGAATATGCCAGCTAAGATGTACAGCAGTGGATGCACTTCTTTGTACCTTCCGCTTAATGTTTTTACAACTGCATAGCTTATGAATCCCATACCTATTCCATCAGCTATTGAGTATGTGAATGGGATTGTAACGAGAACCAAGAATGCTGGAATAGCTTCTGTTGGGTCACTGAAGTCAACTCCTCTGATGGCGCTCAGCATATAGTAACCGACTATAATTAATGCGGGAGCGGTTGCATAGGCTGGGATAACACTTGCTATTGGTGAAATGAAGAGACCAACAACTAAGAACAGTGCTCCAGTGACTAATGCCGTCATTCCCGTTCTTCCGCCCTCCTCTATACCCGCCGCACTTTCAATGTATGTTGTGACTGTTGAGGTTCCCAAGACGGCACCAACCGTTGTTCCTATTGCATCCGTTAGCAAAACCTTCTCAGCATCTGGGACCTTTCCATCCTTTGTCAGGAAGCCAGCTTTCGCACTTAATCCAGTAACTGTACCCAATGTATCAAAGAAGTCCACCATGAAGAACGCAAAGACAACACCAATGGCTCCAACACTTAAGAGACCTTTTAAGTCCATCTGGAGGAATGTGTGGCTGAGTGTTGGCATCGCAAATAACTTATCAGGAGCCGGTGTTATGCCCAAAGCAATTCCGATTACAGTTGTTGTGAGGATTGAAATTAGCAAAGCTCCTTTAATGCCTCTTGAGATGAGGATTGCTGCAAAGAACAAGCCAAATATGGCTAACCAGAATTCTGGCTTTGCAACGTTCTGAGCGCCGAAGGTTATCAATGTAGCTGGACTGTCAACTACAAAACCAGCATCCTGCATTCCGATGATTGTCAGAAACAGACCAATTCCAGCACCAATTGCGTATTTCTGTGAAAGTGGAATTGCATGTATAATAGCGCTTCTCACTTTTGTAAGGGTTAGTGCAATGAATATTAAACCCTCTACAAAAACGGCAGCCAAAGCCACTTGCCATGAGTAGCCCATTCCGAGAACAACACCATAGGTGAAGTAGGCATTGAGTCCCATCCCCGGAGCCAATGCAAATGGCTTCTTTGCGTACAGCCCCATGAGGATGGTTGCCAGACCAGATGAAAGGGCTGTTGCTGTGACCAGTGAAGGGATAGCATCTTTACCAATGGCATCACTTAAAATCGCTGGGTTAACGAAGAGTATATATGCCATCGTCATGAAGGTTGTTATCCCGGCTAAAATCTCTGTTCTCATGTCTGTATTGTAGTGAGCGAAATCAAAGTACTCTTCAAACCAGTTTTTATTCTTTTTTGCCCCACTCTCTACCTCCTTAACAGCCTCCATCTACATCACCTTGAGTAAGTAATTTGCATCAATTTGTTAAAAATTGGCAAAATATTTAAAGTTTTTCAACAAAAAAATGTCAAACAATGAAGCAGTGAAAGAGTGCAGGGGCAATATGGGAGGGCAAAATAAACGAGATTCAGAGGAGAGCAAACGATTTTACTCGCACACCAACCCTTTTTGGAATATTTTCAATTTTGAAGGGCAGCTCATCTAAAAAACGCTCAGCTATTATCTCTTTTCCTTCAATGGAAAGCCTCAATCTTATCCTTCCCGGCAATAGTTCATAGCTAACAATTTCAGCAAAGTCTCCATCGGTTATGTAAACACTCTCAGGTCTGAAAAATATCCTAACTTTTCCGTCTTTGCCAACATTGAAGCACAGCTTTCCGAGACAGGCTTTTCCATTCTCAGCTTCAAGCTCGAGGATATTTGACAGCCCCAAAAACTTAGCAACAAACTCTGTTTTTGGGTTGTAATAGAGTTCCAGTGCCTTTCCCACTTGTTCAATCCTTCCATCATTCATCACCGCGATTCTGTCGCTTATTGCCATCGCTTCCTCCTGATCATGAGTAACGTAAATCGTTGTTATGCTCAGCTCCTTTTGAATGCGCTTTATTTCCCCTCTTAAGCGTTCCCTAATTTTTGCATCAAGATTCGATAACGGTTCATCCAAAAGCAGAACTTCCGGCTCAATTACCAAAGCTCTCGCAAGTGCAACCCTCTGTTGTTGCCCTCCGCTGAGTTGCTCTGGATAGCGGTTCTCGAATCCTTCCAAGCCGACCAACTTTAGGGCCCAGCGGACTTTTTTCTCTATCTCTCCTCTTGGGAGCTTTCTAAGCTCTAAACCAAAAGCAATGTTCTTAAAAACAGTCATGTGTGGGAAAAGCGCATAGTCCTGGAAAACTATCCCGATGTTCCTTTCATATGGTGGAATTTCATTCATGACTTTGCTGTTAAATAGAACTTCTCCTTTATCTGGCTTTTCAAAACCGGCTATTATTCTAAGAGTCGTTGTCTTTCCGCATCCAGAAGGACCGAGAAGCGTCAGAAATTCTCCTTCCTTAGCTTTTAAGCTTTCTATTTCAAGCCTGAAATCTCCAAGTATCTTGAGGATTTCTCTAAGCTCAACGCTCACCATATTTCCTCACCAATCCTCTCAATTATCATAAAGCTCACCGCTGAGACAATCATCAAAATGACGGATAAAGCAGATGCACTTCCCCACTGTCTTGCACTCAAAAATCTATAGACTGCTATAGTTATTGTCGTGTATTCAGGTTGATAAAGCATGTAAGTGGCACCAAGCTCAGCTATGCTTATTGCAAAGGCGAAGATTGCTCCAACGATTATTCCTCCCAAAGATAGAGGCAACTCAACTTTGAGAAAAGCTTGCCACTCCTTTGCTCCTAAGCTCAATGCTGCTTCTTTTAGGTTTGGCTTTATCTTTTTCAACACAGCTGAGATTGCTCTTAAAACAAAGGGATAAGCTATGATTGTGTGGGCAAAAACGATGATGTACCAAGTGCCAAGAAGCTCAAGCGGGGGCTTGTGGAAAGTTCTTATGTAACCCAAACCAAGAGTTATGGCCGAAGAGCCGAGAGGAAGCATCACTAATGCCTCAAAGACGTTTTTGCCTCTAAACTGCCATCTATGTAAAGCGTAGGCTATGATTAAAGCGATTGTTGTGGATAGTAAAACAGCTGAAAATCCGAAAAGAAGCGAGTTCTTGATTGCGATTAAAGTGTTAGCTCCAAAGATTGGGTTGTATTTTGCACTGAATACTCTCCTATACCACTCAAGGCTGAATTTTCCTTGGAAAATTAGGGAGTCATAGAGGACTGCCAAGAGCGGTGAGATTATGAAAATGAAGACAATCAGGGAGTAAATTCCAATCATTATGCCTCTTAAGCTCACCAGTTCTCTCAACGTCAGCTTTTGTGGTCTTCTAAAAATTCGCTGCTCCTCAGCTTTCGCATACATGTCGAGGCTTTTAATGTAGATGTACATGAATGCAAAGCTTAGGGTGATTTGGATTATAGCTAAGGCGGAGCCAATTTTGAAATCCAGCAGAGTCATGATTGAAGTAAAGATGTCGACTTCAATTGTGGCGTACTTGTAACCTCCTAAAATTAGTGGAATAGAGAAACTCAGAAAGCAGAAGATGAAGGTAAGCATGGAAGAGGCGAAGATTCCAGGCAAAAGCATCGGCAAAGTAACTTTTCTAAAAAGCGTGAACCCTTTAGCTCCAAGGCTCATTGCAACTTCTTCATAATGGGGATTTATGCGTTGCCAAAGGGAGGAGACCATTCGGACTACGACGGGAAAGTTGTAGAAGGCATGGGCTATTAAAATGGCTTTCCAAGAGTAGAGGATTCCTAAATCCCGCCCAATGAGCTGTGTAAAGAAGCCTTGCTTTCCAAAGAGCAGGATAAAACCAAGAGCGACCATTATGCTTGGCATCACGAAGGGGACGGTGAGAATTGCCTTCACAAAACTCTTTCCTGGAAAGTCATATTTTGCAAAAATATAGGCTCCAGGCAGACCCAAAGCTAAAGTGAGCAGGGTTGAGGCTAAAGCCTGTTCAATGGTAAAAAGGATTATTCCTCGGTGATAACTATTGGATAAAACATCTTTGAGGTATTTGAGCGTGAATCCATTGTCCCAGAGCCCTTCGTGGATTATGCTGATGAGGGGAAGGTAGAAAAAGAGGATTAGGAATGTTATGGGGATTATTAGGATGAGCTTTGTCCTCATGTGGATTCCCTCTCTGAATCAGTGATGTGAATTGGTGAAAAAGCCTTACACTTCGTTCATTTCCTTTAAAATTGCTTTAAGAAGGTCATTCGATATTCTGAATCCCTCTCTAATAAGCTCTTCTATTAGGGGTTTCACTTCTTTAATTAACCCTCTACGTTTTGCAAGCATCAGCACACCAATTGTTCCAGTAACTTTTAGCCCAAATCCTCTTGCTATCTTTCGTGCATCTTTGTCATCTAAAATGACAATGTCTGCATTTTTTTCTATTGCTAACACTATCACTTCTGACTCTCCATAGTCAATGAACTCCATTAGAAATCTAACAAGCTGGTAATTTCGAACCTTTTCAACTTTTATCCACTCTGTGTTTTTGATAATAGAGGATTCTTCATGGCTGCTTCCTTCAACAACAGCTTCATTATACACTGCCTCAGGAATTATAATCTCGTCAAAAAGCTCCTTTAAAATGTCGAGTTTTCCAAGTTTAGCCAAGAATATCAACGGTGATGAATTTACAATGGCTCTCATTTTATTCAAGCTCCTTAAGCACTTTCAAATCTTCGCTGAATTCCTCTTCATCATACAAGATTCCAATGTCTTCTTTTTTTATGAGTTCAATGAATTCCCATTTGCTCAATCCCGCTAATTTTCTTGCCTGTCCAAAGGATAATATGCCTTTTTCGTACAACCTGAGAGCCAATTCAAGTCTTACCCTCTCCTCAACTTCATCCTCTGGAAGTTTTATCATCGACGGTAGCTCTATAACAACTCGTTTGTTCAACTCTCATCCCCCAGTTCATGATTGTATCAGGAAAATTTAACTTTTTAGGAGCACAAAGCGTTTAACCCACAAAGCCCAAAAATTTTCGGTGGTGCTATGTTTGAGAAGGGTTGTATTGATGAAAATTATGTAAGGATCCCAAGGGATGAGCTCTTCTCGTTTGTTGTGAAGGTTCTCGTGAAGCTTGGAGTTCCGGAGGAGGATGCGGAAATAGTTGCTGATAATTTAATCATGGCTGATTTGAGAGGTGTTGAGAGTCACGGCGTTCAGAGGCTCAAGCGCTACGTTGATGGAATTCTCAGCGGAGGAATAAATCTGAAGCCAAACATTAAGATTGTCAGGGAAGGAGTTTCTTATGCATTAATTGATGGTGATGAGGGGTTGGGACAAGTTGTTGGCTATAAGGCAATGAAATTAGCCATCAAGAAGGCCAAAAAGAGTGGCATTGGAGTTGTGGCGGTGAGAAACAGCAACCACTATGGTATTGCTGGGTATTATGCTTTAATGGCCGCTGAAGAGGGGATGATTGGAATCAGCATGACGAATTCTCGTCCTTTGGTTGCTCCAACTGGTGGGGTTGAGAGGTTTTTGGGAACGAATCCAATTGCTTTGGCTGCACCAACCAAGGGTAAGCCGTTTTTGCTTGACATGGCTACGAGTGTTGTTCCAATTGGGAAGCTTGAGGTTTACCGCAGAAAGGGAAAACCAATTCCGGAAGGCTGGGCGATTGACAGCGAAGGCAATATAACCACGGATGTTGAGAAAGTTTTTAATGGTGGTGCTTTACTGCCTTTGGGGGGTTTTGGAGAGCTTTTTGGTGGACATAAGGGTTATGGGCTTAGCGTAATGGTTGACATTTTAGCTGGAATTCTGAGCGGTGGAACTTGGAGTAAGCACGTGAAGAACACGAGCGAAAAGCACAGCAAGGTTGACCACTTCTTCATGGCGATTGACATTGAAGCTTTTGTACCTCTTGAGGAGTTTAGGGAGAAGATGAGCAGGATGATTGAAGAACTGAAAAGCTCAAGGAGGCATCCGGATTTTGACAGAATCTGGATTCATGGTGAGAAGGGCTTTCTCACGATGGAAACAAGATTAAAAATTGGCATTCCAATTTACAAGAAAGTTTTGGAAGAGCTGAATCAAATAGCTGAAACAGTCGGAGCAGAAAAATTGAAAATCCTGGGTGATAGGAATGGGTGATCTTAAAGAGAAAGCCTTGGCTTTCCATAGGAGTAATTTCCCTGGAAATGGCAAAATTGAAGTGATTCCAAAGGTTTCTCTCAAAGATAAGCATGATTTGAGCTTAGCCTATACACCTGGAGTTGCTGAGCCTTGCAAAGAGATAGCCAAAAATCCAGATGATGTTTACGAATACACAAGCAAAGGCAACCTTGTGGCAGTGGTGAGTGATGGGAGCAGGATTTTAGGTTTAGGTAACATTGGGGCCTTGGCAGGCTTGCCTGTCATGGAAGGGAAAGCTCTGCTCTTCAAACACTTTGGTGGCGTTGATGCGTTTCCAATAATGATCGACGAGCAAGACCCAGACAAGTTCATCGAAATTGTCAAGGCAATAGCACCAACTTTTGGAGGCATAAATCTTGAGGATATAGCTTCGCCAAAGTGCTTTTACATTCTTGAACGGCTTAGGGAAGAGCTTGACATTCCAGTTTTCCATGATGACCAGCAAGGTACAGCGGCTGTTGTCTTGGCTGGGCTTTTGAATGCCCTAAAGGTTGTTGGAAAGAAGATTGGTGAAATTACAGTAGCTTTATTTGGTGCTGGTGCTGCAGGCTTTGCAACTTTGAGAATTCTAACGAGAGCTGGAGTAAAGCCGGAAAATGTTAGAGTAGTAGAGCTTGTTAATGACAAGCCGACCATTTTGACAAGTGATATGGATTTGGAAAAATTGTTCCCTTACAGGGGTTGGCTTTTGAGCAAAACAAATGCTGAAGGAATCACTGGAGGACCAGAGGAAGCTGTAAATGGAGCTGATGTTCTGATTTCCTTCACAAAGCCTGGCCCAGGGGTCATAAAGCCTGAGTGGATTGCAAAGATGAATGACGATGCCATTGTATTCCCATTGGCTAATCCGGTTCCTGAAATTCTTCCTGACGAAGCTAAAAAAGCTGGAGCTAAAATAGTTGCAACTGGGAGGAGCGACTATCCCAATCAAATTAACAACGTCCTCGGTTTTCCTGGGATTTTTAGGGGAGCTTTGGATGTTAGGGCAAAGACGATAACTGATACGATGATAATTGAGGCAGCAAAGGCAATAGCAACTGTTGTAAGTGATGAGGAGCTCAGCGAAGAGTGCATAATTCCATCTCCTCTAAATCCAGAGGTTTATCCGAGAGAAGCGAGGGCTGTAGCAGAGCAGGCTATGAAAGAGGGGGTTGCAAGGAGGAAAGTTAGCGGAGAATGGATTGAAGAGCATACAAGGAGGCTCAGGGAGTTTTATGAAAATGTCATTGCTCCGATAAATGAGGAGAGGAAGAAATGGAAAGATTAGCAATTGTCGAAAGTTTCATGAACATTTGCAGAAAAATTTAAATATTCTTTTTCTTCTAACTTTTCTTTATGGAGACAGAGGAAGCATATCAGTTAGGGTTCAAATCAAAGGTTTTATATTACCCTTTTCGTTGTATGGTTCTTAGCATTCATCTACACTCTTCAACACCTTAAGCTGAGAAGGGGATGGGAGATTAGGGTTCCGATTGCTGAGATTAGCTACAGGCAGATGGCGGGAAAAGATGAACTCAAAGGGAATCATTACATGGGAAGCTTTCTCTTTTGGGTGACTATGGGGATGGTATGCACGGTTTTCCCAAAGCTTATAGCTCTGGCAGCCCTTTGGGTTTCCACGTTTGGGGACTGCTTCAACGCCATTGTTGGGCAGGCAGTTGGTGGAATTAGAATCCCTTGGAACAAGAATAAAACAGTGATTGGCAGCTTAACGATGTTTGTTGTGTCAATCTTTGCATTGATAGCTGCCCACAAGGTGCTTGGAGTTTCCTATGGGCTTGGACTCTTGGCATTTGTTGCCTCAGTTGCTGCATTCATGGAAAGCCTGCCGATTTACTCCGCTTGGGATGAGTTCACAGTTCCAATGAGCACCGCAATTCTGCTATGGCTGTTCTATGGTGGTGAATTGCTGAGTGTAGTGTGGTGATAAGTTTTTTAGTTTTAAATTTTAATGGAGAATTTTTGTCTGTATTAGGGTATTTTTTAGAGACTCAATCATTTCCTCCCAGTTAGGCCTCAGTGCTTTTGGAATAAAATGGTTTGTTGAGTTCCCGATGTATTTTGCATTTTTCTTGGCTTCGTCAAGTTTTGTAATAAGCCCACTGGAGAAATTTTCCTCCCCAATTCTATAGAACTTCAGATTCTCCTTCACTGTCTTCTTAAACTTCTCCATCTCAAATTGTAACCTTAGTGTGTAGAACACATCATAGATGTCCTTTCCCTCGGTTCTGTTATATAGGGCAATTAATTTTTTGGCAAGTAAATCTTCAAGGGAGTAAACCCTAAACATTGTAGGATAACTTTCAACAAAAGGTGACTTTACTATTGCAATCTCTGCTTCAACAAAGGGTGGCTGGCTAAGGTAAAATTCAACTTTAATCCTGTCTCTATTCCCAAGCTCGTTGATATAATAGCAATCAAATCTTAAAGTTCTGTGCAAGATTCTTGGACCTTTAACATCAAAGTCCCTAATTAGGGTCATTTTTTCTCTAATGTCTTGGATTTTTTCATTTACTGGCATGTCACTAAAGTAATCTAAGTCGATGTCCTCCGAGAACCTGCTGGTATTTAGCTTTGATAAATAGACTCTATTAAGAGCAGTTCCTCCTTTCAGAATAACTCTCCTACCAAAAATGTCCCAGAGCTGAGAGAGTAAGTATGAAACCTTTTCATCCTTTGAAATATAATTTAGGCTTAATCCTGTTTTTACTGCCAGATATCGAAGCATTTCAACCTCCATAAGCCCACCCCAATATCTTGTCTTTCCCTAAATTGTCCAGCAGCTTCCATTCTTTGATGAACTTTCCCCTCGAAGGTAAAGTAGGAACGAGTTTTGTTTTTGTTTTGACTTTACTTTTGAAAAACTCCAAAACCTCTTTAGGAATTCCAAAGTTCAGCTCCCTGTTCATCAGCCATAGAATGTAGCCGGTTCTCTGACAGAGGGATGGAGAGGCAAATTGTTCGAAGTAATTAAGGAATTCTCTCCAGTTAATGTTCTCTGCTTCATAAAGAGCCTTTGTTATCGTTTCATAACCACCGCAGTATTGGGGTTTATAGAAGCAATCAAAGAAAGTCTTTGCTATTGTGGAGGTATAAACTCCGTTGTAGAGCGTTATACCGGTAGCTTTCTCTCCAAGAGCCACAGCTTGTATGGTATAGTTACCAATTTCGATTTTCCCGGATTTTCTCGGAGTTGCTATGAAAATTGTAAACGGCTCGTACTCAATAAGATTGTAGAGCCTCAAAGCCGAGGAAAATGCTATGTAGCCAGGGAATATCGCTAAGGCAATTTCATAGGGGTTCTCTATTATCGGTTCTTTTGCAGGGATTTGCTGGACAAGGTAAAGACCATTTTTTATCCGGTAGAGGTACCCTTTCTTTTCGAGGCTTGAAAGCACCTTGTAGATCATTTCTCTGCTCAGCTCTGGAAATAAGTCAGCAACTTCTTTAGCTGTGATTATCTTAGCGTGCTTGATAACGTTGAATATTTTCTGTTCAGTTTTTGTGAGGTAGTAATTTTTCTCCATGTTTTGACTATAGTGGTCAGAAACCTAATAAAATTTTCGATAAACAAGAACAAAATTTGCTTGCTATAAATTAATGAGATTTGGAATAATTCTTGTGTTGTGGTAATCTATAAATACAAGTTTTGACAAGTTTGTTTTGTCTATTCTTTAAATCAGACCTATGGAGGAGGTGAGGTTATGAGTAGAGAAACTTCTGAGTTGAGGGCTTTGTTGAAAATGATTAGGGATTTTGGTGGTAGTGCTTCCTGGCCAGTTCTTGTGAATAACTGCAGTAAGTATGGAATTCCACTCCTTGATTTGAAGCCCTTGCTGGAGATTGCCAAGCAGAGAGGGCTCATCAAAGAGGAGGCTGGAGTTTATAGTTTGGTTAAAGTTGTGAGGCATTGAAAGTGTATTAATTTCCAAAGTATGTTGAAAATTTAAATAGGCTAAGTTTATATTTTCTCGTGTCAATATTTTTTGAGTAACTATTATCTTGGGTGATAACTGTGGAGAGGAAATTAACAGAATATGTTAAACTCAAACAGAATAAAACCGTCACAAGAGAGGAATTGGAAAGAGTTCTAAAGAAAGCTGCCGATTTAATCCGAACTCGTGTTGATTATAAATACATTCTCCTTCTGCTTTTCTTAAAGCGTTTGAGCGACGAATGGGAGAAAGAATTTGAGAGCTATGTGGAAAAGCTTGTGAAAGAAGGGCTTGATAGGAAAACAGCTGAGAAAGTTGCACTTCAAGATAAGAGTGCCTACACCATAGCCTACCCTTCCGAATATTTATGGAGAAAGCTTAGAGAGAAAGACATTGAAAAGCTCCCGCAGAACCTTTCAGAGGCATTGAAAAAGTTAGCAGAGCTTAATCCTAATCTGAGGGGAGTTGTTGATAGGTTTGACTTCATGGAGTTCATGCTCCACAGAGATAATGCTGAAATTCTAAAACAGCTTTTTGAGCTCTTCAGCGGTTTGGACTTGAAGAATGCCTCTCCAGATGTTTTGGGTGATGCCTACGAGTGGATTTTGAGGTATTTTGCCCCTCAGAAAGCCAAGGAAGGAGAGGTTTACACACCGAGAGAGGTCATCAAGCTTTTGGTTGAAATCCTCGATCCCAAGCCGGGCGAAGAGGTTTATGATCCTGCATTAGGCTCTGGTGGTATGCTGATTGGGAGCTATCTTCACGTTAAAGAAAAGTTTGATGAAAGTGAAGCCAAGAAGCTCTTCCTATATGGGCAGGAGGTTAATCCAACGACTTACGCCATTGCTGAGATGAACATGATGATTCATGGAATCAAGGATGCAAAATTAGCGGTTGGTGACACCCTTCTAAGACCAGCATTCAAAGAGGGTGAAAAGCTAAAGCGCTTCGATGTTGTTATTGCTAACCCACCTTGGAATCAAGATGGTTATGGTGAAGAAACATTAAAGAAGGCGGAGTTTAGAGAGGAGCGCTTTAAGTACGGTTATCCACCAAACAATTCAGCGGATTGGGCGTGGATTCAGCACATGCTTGCAAGTGCCAAAGATAACGGTAGAGTTGGTGTTGTGATTGACAATGGTGCCTTGTTTAGAGGAGGAGCAGAGAAGAGAATAAGATCAAGGATTGTTAAAGAAGATTTGCTTGACTGTGTCATTTTGTTGCCGGAAAAGCTGTTCTACAACACTGGAGCGCCGGGAGCGATAATGGTCTTCAACAAGGATAAGCCGAAAGAGAGGAAGGGGAAGGTTCTCTTTATCAATGCTTCTCTTGAGTATGAGAAGCATCCAGAGGTTAGGAAGCTGAACCGCTTGGGAGAGAAGAACATCGAGAAAATTGTGAAAGCTTATGAGGAGTTTGAGGATGTTGAGGGCTTTGCAAGGGTTGTGAGCTTAGACGAGATAAAGGAGAACGACTTTAACCTGAATGTTACCCTCTATGTCTTCCCAATGGAGGAAGAGGAGGAGATTGACGTTAAAGCCGAGTGGGAGGAGCTGAAGAAGATTAACGAAGAGCTTGCTGAGGTTGATGAGAAGATTGAGGGGTATTTGAGGGAGCTGGAGTATTGAGAGAAGGGTTTATTAAATCCCTAACTAAGAAATTATGGGTGATAAAAATGGCATCAAAAAAGAGAACAAAGAAAAAGTACAAGCGCATCCACAACCCGCTCACGGGAAAGTACTACCTAGCCGAGATTCAGCCCGACGGGCGCTATAAGATAGTGGGACTTTGGCACCCACCAAAGAGATCAAAGAAAAAGAAAAAATCGATATGGAGCATCTTAGGTTGATGAGCTATGGTCAATGTGTTCATTGACACGAACACAATAGTTCACTGGCTTATTATCAAGAAGATGATGGAGGAGCATGGAAGTGGAATTCTGGAAAAGTACAAGAGACTTAAACAGTCCTACGAGTTCGTTGAGGTTGTCCTCTCAGGGAAGTTTGAAAACGCAGAATTTTACATTTCCCGTTTAACTCTTGCTGAAATGACCAAGGCCATTCTTGATTTTATCGTGTACGAGAAGATGCGTCTGGATGGAGTTGCGGCCATATATGGCATGAAGTACTTTAAGGACTATCTTCTAACGGATGAAGAATTCAAGAGCTTTCTTGAGGGTATTATTGAGGCATTTAACGTGCTTGAAGGCAAGTTAAACATCTTGGAGGATGACCTCTCCGACTTGGTTTATTATCCATTCTTTGTGGCGAGGGCTGGATTGAGAACCCAAGATGCTATTCTATTGACAACTGCTATACGGCACGATATGAATTATTTTGTTACGATGGACAGAGATTTTCACGATTTGCTGGAGGACAAACGCATAAGAGAAAGAACGAGGAAGTTCTTTGAGAAGAGGAATTTCCACATCGTGAAGCCAAGGAAGATGATGCAGATATTGGAGGAGATGACCAATGAGTGATGATGCCGAGAAGATATTTGGGGCGTTTATGGTGTTTATAGTTATAGCAATTGCTGGTTGGATGATGCTTGATATCGACATCGTGAAACCCTTGGGTATTGGATGGTTTATACTTGGGGTTTTGGGGACCATAGGGATTTTAGCTGGAATCATTATAAAGCTGTTCGGTGAATAATTATGCAAGCTAAAACCAAGTTCAAGAAAACTCCAATCGGCGAGATTCCAGAGGATTGGGAGGTTGTTAGGTTAAAGGATGTAACTATTGAAGCCAAACCAGGATTTGCAAGTGGTAAGCGGGATAAAAATGGGATAATTCAGCTTAGGATGAACAACATAACAACGGATGGAAGAGTTGTACTTGATGAATATCTAAAAGTCCCAATACCCAAAAATGTTGAGAATTACCTTTTAAAACCCGGCGATGTTCTATTTAACAACACAAATAGTGTTGATTTAATCGGTAAAACTGCCATATTTAGAGGTGAATGTGATTTTTGCACGTATAGTAATCACATAACAAGAATTAGAGTTAAACAGGATGTTGTAATTCCCGAATGGGTGATGTATTATTTTATTAAACTTTGGAGTGAAGGGTATTTTAGACAAATATGTGTCAGGCATGTAGGCCAAGCGGGTATTAGAAAAGAAGACTTGTTAAATGCAAAAATCCCCCTACCAC
>CAZTOS010000009.1:45731-46873 GCA_964615185.1 uncultured Thermococci archaeon | reverse complement strand
GTCCTCTCCTCGTAAAAGCCAGTGGACTAAGTGTCCAAACTCATGAGCAATCAGCCCTTCGAGCTTTTCATACCATTTAAGTTCTGCTATAGCTTCAAGGCCGAAAAGAATTGAAGGTCTTCCCATGAATTCGGTTACCCATCCAGCACCGTTCTCAAGACCAACATAGATTACAATGTTGTAGTCTTTGACGTCAAAGAGTGTCTTAATTTTTCTCTCTACCTCTGGGAGAACTTTCAGCAGATTCTTATGTGCAAGCTTAAGCTCTTCGGTATTTCTCTTGGTGAGGAGCTTTAAATATTCCCTCCAGTCCATCTTGTACCGCTCATAGTCCCACTTAATCTTCTCAAAGAGCTCTGGATACTCTTGAATGTACCGCAACCAGCTTTCTTCAGTACCGTTCCAATGCTTAAGGAAAGTTGGAAAGGTGTCAAGGAGCACTAAAATCCCCACTCATCTTTCTCTTTTAGTGTAACTGTGAAGTTCATGATTTCAGAAACATCCCTCCTGAACGGCAAATCCAGTGTGCCCTTCAGAATGAACTCCCCGTGACCCATAACCACATACTGTTTACCTAACTTTCTTTTGATTACTCTTGGATCAATGACTTTGTACCCTCCAGCAATAATTATTTTCTCTTCTGGAAGCATCCTGTAAGAGAACTCAAAGTTATCCCCCTCTGCAACGGGAATTTCGTAAGCACTCTCTGGAGCAGAAATTGCAATTTTGACTTTCCTTGCTTTGTTGAGTGTGGAATACACCCTGCCTGTTATGTTTTCCTCAACACCTTTGACTATTACTTGAGCAGAGTCATTGTCTGTCGATAAAACTAAGGTTCCATTTGCATCTACCTTTCCTCTCTCAGTTAAGAACAGGAAGACAACATCCTTGTAGGGTTCGCTGAGTATTCTTACAGCTGGAGCACTTACGAATCCCGAACCATCATACTCTATCAGCATCTTAAATTCAGCATTTATAAAGGGAATATTTGAAGCCCTTGCAGTTCCAGCTGGAATAAACTCTCTCGATACATGATAGCTTCTGCTTTTTCCACTGCTACTCCACCATGCTTTCATGTTTAAGGTTCCATATTCAAATTCAAGTTCTTCCGGGAATGAAATACCACTTTCTGAGATGCTCAC
>CAZTOS010000009.1:0-45631 GCA_964615185.1 uncultured Thermococci archaeon | reverse complement strand
TAACAGCCTCTTTGTTTCGAGACAATAGATTTGGATCAATTCCATTGCTTAGAGTCAAGCTTTGTGCAATTGTTCCTAAAATTTTTGCTAAAGCCACCATAAAGATAGGTGTTTTTGGACTTCTTGCCAAGGCTGGTGAAGATGCTATAATTCCTCTAATCTTATCTGGTCGTGTTTGTGCATATCTGATGACCGTTAATCCACCTAAGCTGTGTCCAAAGAGAAATGGTTTCTCTCCAATTTCCTCAATAATCTTGTCACTTATTTCCATAGTTTGCTCAATTGTTGCGTGTCCCCTTTTCCCTCCGCTTTTCCCATGTCCAGGCCAGTCGAAGGTATAGACGGCAAATCCCTCACTTACAAGCATGTTTATTAGCTTCTCATATCTGCCGCTGTGCTCTCCAAGACCATGAACCAGAACAATCCATCCTCTTTCGGGAGCTCCAAATTTGGCTTTGTATATCATCGAGAACACCAAATAAGAAATTAAGAAAAGAGTGATAAAAATGTTGCTCAAGGTAGCAAATCATTTATCATAAGCCGAGAGAGTTATAAATCTCAAGGTCAAAAATAGAATTCGTGAGCAGGGATGGAAAGATCAATTGATGATATTCTGGCTTTACTATCCCATATCAGCAATCCAAGTGAAAAACTCAAGGTTATCGCTACCCTTCTGAAGATTTCAGGTGATAATCAGCAATTGCTGTCTTTGGGATTCGATATTATTGATACTATACATGATGATATGGAAAGGATTCTATCTCTTCTGAGGTTAGCTATTGCAGTCAGAGATATGGATATTGAGCTATATAAGGGACTTATTCAGATGGCAATAAATGGGACTGAGAAAATCGCTAATCCTAAATACAAAGCAATGGTTTTACCAGACGTAGCAATTGAAGCTGTTACTTTTAATGAGGATCTTGCCCTTAAACTTATTGAGGAAGTGTTAGATCTAATCCTTAGGATAGATCTCAGAGAAGATAGAATTGCTGCAGTGATGCATTTATTGGAAACTCTCCTCAAAAGTGAGAATATTGAAGGTGCAATTAAAGTTGCAGAAAAAATCTCAGATCCCTATTATAAGGCGATAGTTTTTAGTGAAATCGGAAAGGTACTGGCAGAAGCTCAAATTCCACTTTACTCTCTTATGTTCTCCAAAGCCCTGAAGAGTGCTGCTGAAATAGATAATATGATGACGAGAGAGATTACTTTTGGAGAGGTTATCTCACGACTTGCAGAAGCTGGAGAAGTTGATGAGAGTCTAAAACTTGCAGAAAAGCTAAAAGTAGAAGATGCCCGAATGCATGTCATAGAGTCCGCTTTTCTGGGACTTTTAAAAAAGGGGGATTTGTCCAGAATTTCGGAGTTAATATCCATGATAAAAGATAGAAAAAGAATATCTAAGCTCTGGGCTCTAAGTGTAAGCACGCTTATGAAAGAAGGATATTATGAAAAAGTGCTGGAGATTATTAATAATATCACAGATCCAATCCATAAAGATCTTGCTTTGAATAATATGAGTGTTGCTCTGGCTGAAAAGGGAGAATTTAAAAAAGCACTCCTTGTTGTTAAACATATTAAAAGCAGCTATTTCAGAGGAAATGCTTTCTCTTTAATAGGTTTGGAGCTTTTCAACAAAGATGTGGATGGGTACAATATATTGTTTGAAAAAGCAATAGAGGAAGCAGAGAATATTGACAATGTGGAGCTACGTTCCAAGCTTTTTTTGAATATCACACTTAGGTTGATAACGGTTAACTTTAGAGACCATCTTTTGGAGTTCTTTAATAGAAAAAATAAAAATGCAGAAAAAAGCATCAAAGAGGGAAACTTAGAGAAGGCTGCGAGAGAATACAAAGAAGGTCTTGAGCTTTCTGAAATAGCAAGACTCAGAGAGTACTCTGAGAATTTTAAGGAAAAGATTTATGAAATTCGAAGAAAACTTGTTGAGAGGATTGAAGTCAGCTGACTTATATTTTCGGTTTTTGTTCTCAGCCGCCAGCCATTAATGTTGAAGCCACCCATTTTATTAAAGATGTACTTTATAAGTAATTCGAGGTTTTTTAGTTCCTTACTTTTCATAGCACTCAGGAACAGCCCAACAAATTCTTTGTCTGGAAATTCTTCGAACATGTAGGCTTTTCTAAACTTCTCATCCGTAAAGAGGCGATAAACTTTGCTTGCTGGAGGGGCCTCAACACAGAGGAACTTTGGGTAAACTTCAAGAGCCTTGATAAGCGTTAGGTAATAAAGGTAGCTAATCCCAGAGAAAGTATTTGGCAATCTCTACCCAAACTTCATCAGGTTTCTCAAAGGGCTTTTTCATGTATTTCAGCGCTTCTTTTTTGAGTTCTTCAGCTATTCCTGTCTTATCAAAGAGGACTTTGCCAATTGTGATGATTCTTGTAGTACTCCTTTTATTTTGCTTGAATTCTTTTTCAAAGTAGTGTCTAATTTGTTTTACCGGGTTTGCAAAGTATTCGACTTTATCAGAAAGCACGATGTAAACATCTACATCAGAGTATTTGGTTTGTAATCCAACAGCATAACTCCTTGTGAGCAGAACTGCTTCGACAAAGTCCTTGTCTTTCCAATCCTTGAGGAATTTGTTCAAGGCAGATTGCCAGTTCATGCCCGAAAGTAGGCTGTGGGGAGTTTTAAGTATTGCTTCATCTTTGTTTTTTAGAACTCTGTGATATGATTACTATTCAAAATTGTTTTTGGTTTAATACTAGTTTCTTTTTGGAATTTTGTAAAGTTTTAAACTTTTAGTTCACGAAATTTTTATATTTTTTAATTGCAAAATTTATATGATAATCCGTTGGGGGGGGGCGAATGAGGAAGAGGACATTGTTGGGCATTTTTGTGGTTTTGTTGGTGGTTGGAGCATATGCAGCGTATGCCTTGAACAATCCGAAGCTTCCAGAAGTTAAGGGATGCGTGAATCCTTTTAGGGAAGTTAAGCCTGTTAGTAAAACTGCAGAGAACTGGTCAAGGATTCATGTGTTCTTTAAAGCGGTATTAAGCAAGGATATTAGAGGATTGGCAAAACCCTGGGAGATTGATTATAAAAACGTTAAAATAGTGAAGCACACCTTAGACTATAATGGTGAGAAGATAACCATGCTTGCTATGGGAATTCCCCTGAAAGACGGCAAGCACGTAATAGCTTATTACGAATTCTCAAAACCAATACAAGGAATTAAGACAAGAGCATTCTTATTAGGAATTCAAAACGGCAAAATAAAAACAGAAGCATTAACAACAAACGGAGCAATTACACCAACAGGCACATGTAGACATGAGTGTTCAAGTAATTCCGACTGTGGAGAATTCCAATATTGTACTGACTATTGTTGTGAATACGACATAGCGAGTATAAGGGTGTGCTGTTTATCCTGTGTATGGGCACTTAGTGGAGGTATAGGTTTCTTTTTGGCATGTGTAATGGCGTGGTGTCCATATTGTCTGGCAGAATTTTGCGAAGAGGAGGGCACTACATGCGTGGACTATGGTGATGCTCCATGAAAAAAGCAAAAAATGATTTTAATTTGATATTATTTTTTATTTTCGTTTCAATATTTTTCCTCACTGGGATTGTCGAAGGGATTAAAATGGGTTTTTCTTTACTAATTTCGATGAAAATCTCTCTAACGGAAACACTTATACTAACGTTGCTTCCTTTATTCGTCATACTCTACCTCGAGCGACACTCCTCTTATAAAGAAATCTCAGGATTAGTGGGTGTAGCTACTTTCCTGCTTTCATTTTTGATATTATATTCTGTGACCAACTGGATTGGGCCAGTCTTCATAATAAAACCTGATAAGCCATTACTTGTATCAGCAAAACCTTTTCTTATGGGAAGCATGGTCGTAGTAATCTTGCTTATAATGAGTTTCTATGAAAAGAGAAGGGAAAGTTAGGTGTGTCAACTATGCTCCTCTCTTTAGAATAGCTTTCAAGATAGGGTGCTCAAAGTGCAGTATTTAAAGCGTATAGGAAAGTTACCTCCTTGCAGCAGGGATTCTCACAGTGTTATTCAGGAATACTCTATCTTTGGAGCCCCCTTATTTATTTTTATGGTGGTTCTTTGCCTTTTTGTTCTTTGATCTGTCCATTTCCGGATTTCAAAAACTCTTTGAACCAAAACATCCCAACCTCAAGATTGTCGGGATGGCAATTGATATGATTTTTGGAGCGGTTGTTATCTGGATCATTGGGAACATCTGGGGTCTTTAGGTGATAAAAGAATAGAACAAAACTCAACTAAGTTCCATGCTCCCAGCTTTCCAAATACCTCTTTTGCTCTTCCGTTAGCTCTTCAATCTCAATACCCATGGCTTTAAGCTTAATCCTCGCCACCATCTCATCAATTTCTCTTGGCAAAACGTAAACTTTAGGCTCAAGCTTCTCATGATTATCCCTGATGTATTTAGCCGCCATGGCTTGCAGAGCAAAGCTCATGTCCATAATTTCAGCTGGATGTCCGTCTGCTGCTGCTAAGTTTACCAAACGCCCTTCCGCAAGGAGGTATAATCTTCTCCCATCTTTGAGCTTGTATTCAGTTATGTTAGCCCTTGGGTTGCTGATCTCAACAGCTAAAGACTCTAAATCAGGCTTTGAAATCTCAACATCAAAATGCCCAGCATTGGCTAAAATCACTCCGTCCTTCATAACTTCAAAATGCTCTTTGCGGATGCAGTTTATATCACCGGTTGCCGTTATGAAAATGTCTCCGACTTTTGCAGCTTTATGCATTGGCATGACCAAAAAACCATCCATCCTTGCTTCCAATGCCCTAATTGGATCAACTTCAACCACTATAACCGTCGCTCCAAATCCTCTTGCCCTCATTGCTATTCCCCTTCCGCACCAGCCATAGCCGACGACAACGACGTTTTTGCCCGCTACAAGAAGGTTGGTAGTTCTTATTATGCCGTCCCACGTTGACTGGCCAGTTCCATAGCGATTGTCGAATAAATACTTCGTATAGGAATCATTGACAGCTATGATTGGGAATCTAAGCACTCCATCTTTTTCCATCGCCCTTAAGCGGATAACTCCCGTTGTCGTTTCCTCGCTTGCTCCCCAGATGTTGTCAATGAGTTCTTGTCTCTCTCTGTGGACAACGCTTATCATGTCTGCCCCATCATCTATGAGGATGTTTGGTTCTATATCAAGGGCCTTGTGCATGAACTCATAGTACTCTTCCCTGCTTTCCCCTCTTATGGCATAAACCTTTACTCCATTTTTGGCTAAAGCCGCGACAACATCATCTTGAGTACTTAGAGGATTGCTTGCAGTTGCTGAAACCTTCGCTCCTCCGGCTTTTAGTGTGAGAAGGAGAAAAGCAGTCTTCATCTCCAAGTGCAAGCAAGTAGTAATCTTAATGCCTTTAAACGGCTTTTCTTTCTCAAAGTCTTTTCTTATATTCTGGAGGACGGGCATAAAGCGAGAAACCCAGTCAATTTTCTTCTCCCCTTCCGGAGCCAAGTTAATATCTTTGACGCAGTAATCTTTCGTGCAGTCCATAACATCACCTGCTCACTTTTAAGGTTTAGACGTTAAAAATTCTTTGTAAAACCCTAGAAAAATTTAAAATCCAAATGAATCACATATGTTACTATGACAGGATTATCAGAAGAAAAAGTCAGAAAGTTTGTAGATATGTTCATAAAAACTCTCCAAGAGAAAGTTTCTACATACTCAAGATTCATAGAGCCAAAATTAATTTTCCCAGACTATCTCATTCATCCATATTATATAGTTGTTATTATTGGAAATGATGGGGTTGTAATCGAATTTTTAGAAAAAAGAGATAGATGGGAAATGGAAATTAGGAGAGTTGGTACTTCTATTGAGAAAGTGATATTCCCCGAAATGAATGGGAAATTGGAAACACTTTTTGAAGTTAAGGGTAAATCCATAGTGATAGAGTCTATTAATCTGTTTCACTTAAACTTTTATCAAAAATATGCAGATATCCTCTCTTGCTTTGCGAGATCAATTCCGAACATAATTGGGGACATGTCAAGTTTTATTAAATTACATGAAGGTGCTGATATAAAAGTAATAGATGTTGGAATTGGTTGTGTAGATATTTATGGAAATAAAGTTATCAAGAGATTTCCATTTTTGTGGCTTATTAAAACAAAAAGCGAAGACTTTTTTGACGAAGGAAATGCAAAGTTTCATGCTGAACAAGAATTCAATAGATACCTCAAAGGAGAGAAGGTTATTAGGGACCTGCTTCAAAAGGGGATTGTTGATAGAGTACTAGGACTAGTAGGTACCTTATTGGAATTTGAAAAATTAGTGCATAAAGAGAATGTGAGTGAAAACGAAATACAAGAATTTTTAGAACAAAATCCATGTCTCTTATATATTGAATATAAGAACCTTTTTCCAAAATTCCGTATTCCAGACATTAAGAAGGATTTGTATCCAGATTTTATTGTGGAGACTCCAGATGGAAAATATATCGTTGTAGAAATTGAGTCACCTACTAAAAAACTTTTTACAAAAAATCTCTGTGAAAGTAAGGAGCTTAGAGAAGCAAAAGCTCAGATTGAAAATTATTTGGATAAAATTAGAGAGAACATACTAATTCTACGTCAACAGTTGCCTAATATTTCAGTAAATAATGTTGAGGGGCGTTTAATAATAGGGCTAAGTTCTAAGATGTCTAATGAAGAAAAGAGAAGACTCAAAAGTTTAAATGAAAAACTCAGAGGATATGAAATAATAACATATACTGAGCTTATAGAGAATTGGAAACAATTATTGAAAAACTTAGGAATACCGAACATTTGAGTGATCATTTATGATGGTAGATTTAACAAAAACCTTGAGCGAAGAGCTTGAGGTTTATCCTGGTGATCCAAAAATCAAGATTAAAACATGGGCAAGCCTTGAAAAGGATGGATATTACATGAATCTCCTCTGTTTTGGAGAGCACAGCGGAACTCATGTTGACGCTCCAGCACACTTCATAAAAGGTGGGAAAACAATAGATGAGCTGTCTTTAGGGAAGTTCTTTGGAAAAGCTGTTGTTATTGACACTCCTGATGGTCAGGGTGAGATAACTCTTGAAGAAGTCCCTAAAACAGATTTAGAAGGCAAGATTGTACTATTTTATTCTAAGGGCAGAGAGCTAAGTGTAGAGCTTGCTGAGTTTTTAGTCAATGCTGGGATTAAGGCTGTTGGGACTGATGGAATGAGCATTGGCAACGAGGAAGTCCACAGAATCCTTCTCTCTGCTGAGATTCCAATTTTCGAAAACTTGACAAACCTTGAAAAGCTGATTGGGAAAAACTTTACTTTCATAGCTTTTCCGCTTAAAATTAAAAACGGCTCCGGAAGCCCTGTTAGGGCTATTGCGCTGCTTTAAATTCCTCCACTCTCCCTGACTTTCCTCCTGATGTTCGGGTCTCTGTCAGCTATCATCTTTAAAGCTTCTTCAAAGCTCATCCAGTCCGGGACTTCTTCGTTGAGGTAGATTCCTCTCCTTCCAATTGCATCTCTTCTCGTTAAGATGTGCACTCTCTCCTTAACAAGCTCCACACTAACTCCCAAAATCTTTGCAACCTCGCTTTCCCTTCCAACAACCTCTCTCTCAATATGTCCCTTTTCTGTCGGAATAATCAAAATCAGCTTTTTATTAACTCCTGGAACCCTTTGCTTGGTTTTTACTCCCCAGATATCGACCATTCCACCCCATTTGTAGAATTCTAGCTCTTTATCTGTGGGATTTGTCAAAAAGAATGTTACGGTTGTCTCTTCATCAATTTCAATGTGGCCCTTTATGAGATGCCAGGGGGTTGCCATAACAATTCTTCTCGCTTGAATTGGTATCCCTTCAAGAGCAAGCTCAATTAGATAACTTGGCACTTTGTAAGGAATAACAATATCAATATCGCTATCTTTCCTAACATCTCCCCTTGCAACGCTCCCGTAAACGTGAGGGTCAAACTGAGCTAAGCGTTCCATAATCTGCAACGCTTTCTCTCGCTTTTCCCACAAATAACGCCATCTTTTTGGAGGATACACTATCTCTCGCTCATCCCAGACACGAACAACTTTTTCTCTTGGCATGATTTAGACTATTTACATGAGCTTTTAACTTTTAGCTAAGGGAACCAATAAGGTTTTATAAGCATCAGTTGAAGTTGGAGTGGTGAAAAAGATGCCAGTGCTGGGAATAAACATTACAAAAATAGAAATTGAGAAAAAAGACGGAATGATTGGTAGGGTTGAAGTTAATCTCTCTCCACAAATTGAAGAAGTTAGGCTGGGAGAAATCCGAATGCCCACTGGAAAAGTGAACGGGCTTGAAGTGCTTTTTGAGTACAGAATTAATTATCGCCCTGAAATTGCAAACGCAGTAGTTAAGGGGATGGTGTTTTATCTGCCACCACAAAAGGAACAGATTGACGAAGTCCTCGATCTCTGGGAGAAGGAGAAAAAAGTCAGGCCAGAGATGTTTGCGGAGATTGTTAATTTCATAACAAATGAAATTACCCCACTCCTGATGGTTGCCGCTAAGGACATGAAGATACCGTATCATATCCCTCTTCCGAGGGTAGCACTTAAGCCAAGAGAATGAAATTTTTGCCTTAATCGGAAATTTTATAACCCTCCTTTTCCACTTTTCAGTGGTGGTGACGATGAGGGGGGATGTAGTTTGCTTTACCTACCTCAGCAATACGAGTTTTTGAAAGCTTAGGTGATAGACCACTCTCTTCTAAGGAAATTGCCCGCCTGACGTCTCTTTCGGAAAGAACCGTTCGCTATGCGTTGAGAATTCTAAAGCAGAAAGGACTTGTTGAGGAGGTTTTCTTTTTGGGAGATACAAGGAGGAGAGGATACAGAAGAGCAGGGATAACTCAATGAACTACATTTATGGGGAAAATTTAGTCTCCTCCTCCGAAACTTCTTCATTCTTTAAAAATCATACCTTAACTATTTTGTATCCGGCAGCCTTTCTGAGACGATTCATTACTGCAAGTCCCAATCCTTTTTCTTCTATACCCTCCGCAAGAATTATTTCAACGTCTGCTTTATCCAACTCTCTCAAAGCTCTAAAGAGATTCCTTGCTATCTCCTCCTCACTATTTCCTAAATTTACATATACATCGGCTTCATAAAAATCTCCTGTAGCCATAACACCAACTTTTACTCCTCTTCTTTTGTATTCTTTTAAAAGCTCTTTAATTTTCTCTCTGACTTTTTCTCGACTTCCTTCGATTATAATCACCTGAGCATTCGGAGCGTAATGCTTGTACTTCATTCCCGGAGCTTTTGCAATGTCTACAGCTTTACCTTTTACTGCTGGATGAATTTTTACTTTTCCAATAACTTTTTCTATTTTCTCCAAAGGTAAGCCTCCCGGTCTCAAAAGTGTTGGGGGTGTTGTTGTTAAGTCCAAAACAGTAGATTCAACTCCAATTTTTACCTCCCCACCATCTATTATACATTCAATTCTTCCGTAGAAATCATCTACTACATGTTCAGCTAAAGTTGGGCTGGGCTTACCGCTTATGTTCGCTGAAGGAGCGGCTATGGGTCTTTTACTGATACGGATTAAACTAAGGGCGATTTCATGAGCTGGCATTCGTATTGCCACGGTATCAAGACCTCCAGTCGTGATTTTTGGTACAATCTCTTTTTTTGGTAACACCATTGTCAGAGGGCCAGGCCAAAACTGTTCTGCAAGAATCTGAGCTTCCCTGGGGACTTCTTTGGCCAGTTCATATATCTGGTCGAAATTGGCTATATGTACAATTAAGGGATTATCTGCAGGTCTCCCCTTTGCTTCAAAAATTCTTTTAACTGCCTTTTCATTTAGGGCGTCGGCACCTAAGCCATATACTGTCTCGGTAGGAAAAGCAACGAGCTTTCCCTTTCTAATAAATTTCGCAGCAATCTTTATCTTTCTTCTGTCCAGTCCCTTTTTCATGTTTATCACTATTGTCATAAGGCATCACTTCCACACACCTATACACTGAGTTCAGTTTGGTGGATTATCATGATGGGAGGATTTGGCTATACATTCAAATACATAATATAGAGGGCTAAAAAGGTTGTTCTCAAATGCCTATATTTTTCGAGTTTCTTGGGGGATTTTTTATAATATGAAAAGCTGAAACTTTTGGCTGAATATTCAATTGACTGAGAGTTTTAGGTTTTTAACGAAATCCGTTAATGGGCAGAGCGTAGTATAACTTCATAAATTTCCTCAACCTTTCTTGCCACATCTTCCCATAAGTACTTTTTGACAATCTCCTTTCCAAGAGCACCCATTTTTACGTGCTTTTTTGGAATAAGAAGTTCTTCAAATGCGTCAATCAGTTCATCAAAATTCTGAAATATAATACCACTTTTTCCGTCTCTAATTAGCTCTGGAATTCCGCCAATTTTTCGTCCAATTACAGGAACCTTTAAGCTGTTTGCTTCCAATATTACAAGTCCAAAACCTTCTCGTTTAGATGGCAGCAGCAATATTTTTGTCCTTGAAAGTATACTTTCAATATCTTTTCTATAGCCAAGAAAACGAACATTTTGAGGAGAATGTTTTTCCAAGACTTTTCGAAGTGGGCCATCTCCAACGATTAAAAACTTTTCTTTTGGGAAGATTTTCGCCATTTTCAACACTGTTTCAGGAGATTTGTAGTGTCTTAATGCCCCTATAAAAGTGACAAATTCTTTCTGATTTTTCCTATATTCAAATTCCCTCACTCCGTTCGGAATAACATGAACATTTTTCGCACCAAGGGAGATTGCTTTTTTGGCCAAATAATGACTGACTGTTATAACACTATCAGCATCACTTAGGCTCTTTTTCACATAGTATGCACCCAATGGTAGTTTGGACATAAAATCAAGATCACTTCCATGGGCTGTAACAACTACAGGAGTTCCAATTTTTCTCTTAACTGTGATTGCGGCATAAGTGGTTGTACCTACGTAATGAGCATGCACAATATCAAATCTGTATTTTTTATGAAGCTCCAAAATTTTTTTAGCAGCTAAGAAAGTAAAGCTTATGCCCCTGATTCCAAAAATATTTGGGGGTTTAACCTGATGAACGAATTCTGATTCAAACTTTCTGGGGATTATAGGGCCATATGTAAGAACGTGCACTTCGTGTCTCTTTCTAAGTTCTCTGACTAAATTGTCAAGATGATTGGCAATTCCACCAGTATGAGGGGGATAATGTCCGACCATGAGAATTCTCATTGTTTTCATCCTCTGCACAAGTAAAGAAACAAAGAAATAAAAAGTTACCGCTTCATTGATGTCCTAATCGAAGCAAAACCCACACTATGGTCTTAGATTTTCAGGCTTTTTCCCTCTTTCTTTATGCTCAGATGGCATGTGGGGAACATGTCTCTTCTCTCCAATGAACATTTTCCTAAGCTCCTCTTTTGCTTCTCTGATAAGTTTGAGAGCTTTTGGATAATTCTTAGATTTTATCGCTGATTTTATCTCAGCTAAAAGCTCTTCTATATCCCCAACATCAATTCCAAGGCTCTTTAATGCATTAACCCTTGCTTCAAGTCTAAGGACTTCTTTATTAAGTGCATAGTTCATTGACATTTGAGCAATTTTATCCCACTCTCTGGCGGACATGCTTATCACGAAGTCAGCATTTCTATTTGCTGCAACTGCAAGAAGATAGGCTTCCTGATAGTTACCCAAACTGTAAAGTTTCCAAGCTTTTGCAATCTGTTCTTTGGCCATATCCAACCTCTTCTTTGCCTTTGGTATATCCAAACCATCAAGAAATTTTTCTGCGGTCTGTGTTTTGTTATCCACAAGTTTTAATGTTTCCAATACAAGGGGACTTGCTGGGCCAGTGTACTTAATACTAAAATGAGATCCTCGTGTATAGTTCCCAACATTTACCTCATATCCCAATTCTTGTAAGAAATTAATCACAGCATCTGTATCAATATCGAACAGAGGTTTTGGAACTTTTTTATGGGTCAGTGGAATCCATCTTGATGTTACTATTATCTCCACCCATGGGCGTCCCTGTGATGCTTTGAGTATTTCCTCGAGAATCTGAAGGCTTAGGTTCTCATATCCATCCCCTGTAAAGACCCAGATTGATTTATATCTGGCAGTATCAGGTAGTGTCTCGTGCCATTTCTGCATAAGCATGCTAAGAACATCTCTGCCATGTACAATGTAAACTGCTTCTATTTGAGAGAACTCTTCTGGAAATTCATTTTTAAGTTTTTGAACTACTGCCAAGTTGGTTTTATATCTATTTTCTCCGTACCATCTTTCAAATGATATGTCCATCTCTTCAAAATCTTTCTCATAGTCAATTGGAACCGCTGTAGGACCACCAATTATTATAACCTTATCAGGAGCGTATTTTAAAACCTCAGCGGAATAGGTTGGGTCGTAAATTCCCCAAGGTATCTTGATAACCGCATAAGCTCCAATTATGTTTGCAACGCTATCAGCTAAGGTTGAATCTGCTTCATTATCACTCACAAGGATTACTATCCTGATTTCCGCCGCACATGATCTTGGGATTAAAGAAAGGGTGAGAATTAGGATGAGAGGTATTATTAAGACTCTTTTGTTTACCACCACTGCTCACCTTCTTTAATTTGTACGGAAGTCTAATATTTAAGCTTTTTTCATGAAATCATAGCTCTAACTCTGAAATTGTTTAACAAAATGTCTACTAATAGCTCCATGTACTCGTAGATGTTAAAGAGAGTTTAAGATCGTTTACCAGTGTTTAAATACTTCATTAAACACTCTATGAACGAATTCTCTGGTTTTCATTCCATTTCTTTTTGCAATTTTCTGTAGTATTTTCTGTGAGTTTGTTCCATATTGACAGGCTTTCTTCTCTCTATACGCTACCTCTTTAGGTAACCCCAGCTTAAGAGCAATTTCTCTTAGGATTGCTTTTCTGAGTCCATTTCTTATTTTAAACTCAATAGGGGTTCTCAGTGCTGTCCTGACAACATTCAAGTCCAAAAATGGGAATCTTCCCTCTACACTGTTAAGCATGGCTATTTTGTCATCTCTTGCTAAATTCTTTTCTCCAAGTTCCGCCAGGTCCTTTTCCATGATCTCTGGGTTCTTTAAGTACTTTAAATACCCTCCAAAAAGTTCATCAGCCCCTTGTCCGCTGAGCAAGAGTTTGCATCTATCCTCTCTTGCAAGTTTTGTTGCAAAATAGAGGGGGATTCCAATTGCTAAATTCATTGGATTTGGCTCTTCAATAGCAAAGACCACTTTTGAAATAATTTTCTCAACGTCATTAATGTCAAAAACATACTCCCTTAACTCCAGTCCCATCATCTCGCTCACTTTGCGTGCCCACTCTATGTCCTGACTTCCTTCTGCTCCAGCAGTATAGAGAGTTACATCAGCATGTTTTGATAAGAGCAGAGCTAAAAGCGAGCTGTCCAATCCTCCAGAAAACAATACTCCAACTTTTTTTCCTGCCCTTATTTTTACAGAATATTTCAAGCTTTTAATTAGGGATTGTTTTGCCCTTTCATAGGGAAAGAAGGAACCTTTCAGGTCAAAAATATCAAAAACTTTGAATTTCTCAATTTTTCCTTTTGAAAGCCTAACAACTTCACCAGGGTTTACTGGGATAGCTTTCTCATTAATACTCCACAAAACTTTCTTTTCAGAAGCAAAGAATCCATTTGGTGAATAGTATAAAGGTCTGATTCCAATAGGGTCCCTGAAGATGTAAATCTCCTTTCCATCAGAAAAAGAAACAGCATAATCACCGTTTAACATTTTCATGCTTTCTTGGACCGCCTTAATTGGGGACATCCCTTTATCATGAATTAAAAATTCTATGAGTCTCAAAATAACTTCGCTGTCAACATTACTTTCAAATGAAATCCCCCTTTTCTCCAGATATTCCCGGATTTGAATATGATTATAAATTTCTCCGTTATGAACAAGAACAAATTCGTTATAAAACGGCTGAGTGAATTCCTTTGACCCTGTCATTGCTAATCTACATTGAAGAAGCGCTATATTTCCATTTGGAATTTCATAAACATCAGAGAAATCATAACTTTTCAAAACTCCCTCATCTGTCCATACTCCAAAAGAGTCCTCTCCTCTGTGTTTGCCTGCTAAGATCATGCTGATGACCTTTTCTTTGATGTTCTTTCCGATTCCTCCCGCTATTAAACACAATCCTCTCACCTCCAGGCATAGTAGGATATATGATTGGAGTAGAAAAGACTTTTTCCTTTCTCTTTGCAAGCGTTTTCAATAATCTTAAACAAATAATGAACAAAGGTCTTAAAAATTAAAGAGGAAAAGAAACAGGTTTTACCTTGCCAGTTTACTCTTTTAGCAACTCCCTGAGTATCTCTACTATTCTTTTTTCCATGAGGTATGCTTTCCTTATGTCCCATGCCCTGGGCACGTATCTCTGTTCTCCTTGATAACGGATGACCTTTTTAACATCCTCCAAGCTGTTAACTCTCCATGCGCTTACAATTAAATCTGTAGCGTTTTCGTGAATAGTAGTAATATTACTTAGTGTTTCGTTATCAATTTCGAGCTCTTTAGCTCTTGCTATTAAATCTTCATATTCTCTATGGAACTTTAAGAATCTGAGTGTCCATGTCTTTGCCAACAAGAGCAACGTTGCAAGTGCATTCTCTTCTTTCTCCTCCATGGGAGTTTCTTCAGCCACACTTAGAATTTCAATTTGCTCGCTATAAATGTCGAATTCTCCTTGTTCATCAACGACTCTCAATGTAACCGTGTAGTTACCAGCTTTAGTATATACGTGCTCAACTATTGGATTTTCAGTTGTTATTTCATGTCCATCTCCAAAGTCCCAAACGTATGTGAGTGCATCATCTCCCGGGTCAGAACTCAAAGAAGCATCAAAAATCAAAGTCGAATTAACTTTTGGTTCCCCTTTAATATCAAAGCTGGCTTTAGGTGGCAAGTTAATGACCATAATGTCCAAGCTCTCGCTTTCCGTGTACTCCTTATAGATCAGCTTCACTGTTATGGTCTTCTCAAATTTTGAAGCCGGTAGGATGTAATTAAGGGTTCTTGTGCCATCTATTGTTATGTTCTCCCTTAAAACTTCCTCTAACCCCTCTATCACTATTGTGTATTCCCCTTTATCTCCCGAAACAACAACAGTTAGATTAATGTTCTCATTCTCATAGTACTCAGATTTGTCGGATGCGAGGCTGACTATTGTTGCCCCCTCGGTCTGTAAGGTCTGAACTCCAGAGGCTAAAAGCGTTGAATTCAATCCCCTGTAGATTGCATAAAGTAGGTAGTAGTTTCCAATGCTTGGAACACTCATCGTGGTGTTCACATCCAACACGTTTTCTCCCGCACTTAGTGTGATCACCTGGTCATAATAATCAATCAACAAGTTCCTCTCATTGTAGAGCCACACCTTTATCTTGCCCAAAACTTCTTCATCCGAGTAAACATTAACCCTAAATGAGATGTTCTGTTCTGGATTTAGAGTCTCTGCCTTGAGTTCAAAGTCCAAGATTTTGGCACTGGGTGAAATAACATCGAACTCGTACGTATACGTTTCCTCTTCAGTTGAATAGACTATCTCATAGGTTCCACTGGGAACGTCTGGGACTTGAAGCGTTAGAGAGGTGTTTTGGGTCACGTTCACAAATGTCACATTACCGAAAACAACTATTGCCAACGTTGTTGGCTTGTTCGACGAAATGTAAATCGTCATGTTCTCTCCAATGTGGTACCTGCTCTTATCCGTGTAGAGCAACACCTCTAAACCCCTCTCATGCACTGGAATCTTCCTTGAGTCTATGTGAATCAGCCTTCCGCTATCCAATCTAACACTGTAGAATACCCTATCGCATGCTGGGAATGTGAAGTTGAACGTTTTAACCTCGTACCCAATCTCAAAAGGTTCAGTTGAGTTGAAGATACCGCAGACAACGCTTATGTTTCCATTAAGTGTTATGTTTTCATTGTTCCTGATGGTTAGGGTGAATGTCACGTTCTCATCCTCATAATAGTAGTCCTTATTAAGGGAAGGTGTAACCGTTAGGTTAACCCCAATCAACTTGAAGCTCATCTCACTTGTCATGTTTCCAATGCTTACAACTGCCTTAAATTCCCTGCTTGGCAAGTCTTTGGGCATCGTTACGTTGAACTCCCTCTCAATCTCCTCATTGGGCTTCAATGTTAGAGAACTCTCCTTCTTGTAGATCCCCGGAATCTCAAACGTTAGCAAATCTTCCCCAATAGCATTTCCAACGTTTTTGACTTTGACTGTGAACGTTGCATTTTCATCAAGCTTGTACTCGTTCTTAGTCCCCTCGATCTCAATGGAGTAAATAGGGCTCAGACTGTAGGTAAACGTTTTCTCCAATATCATCCTGCCGTTCCTCGTTATCTTAACCGTGACGTTGTAAGTTCCGGCCTCTAAATCACCCACATTAAATGATAGATGGATCGAAGACCCAGATGAAATCGTCACGTTTGTCGTGTTTGAGAGTATTGAGGAAACAATCTCCAGAGTCCCCACAAAGTCCAAAGGAGCTAAGTTTGAAATTGTTATGTTGTACTCCCTCTCCAGTGAGGCGTTCACTTCAAGTTTCTCCTCCACAACTTCGATTACAAAACTCCCGTTTTCGAACTTCGTTGTGTAGTTGACCTCATAAGTCCCAGCCTCTAAATAAACGGGCAGATATAAGGTTGTATTTTCTCCCTTTGGAATTGTTAATTCTTTCACATACTTGAAGGTCTCGGATGATACGCTTAAGTTAAAGGTTGAGTCTAAACTCCCCTCATTCCTGACTTCAAACGGAAGTTCATTGTAACCTGGTGCAAGGAGGTATTTATCTTCAAAGATCACTTTAACACTCTCGCCCATTCTTATGAGCTCTTTAACGTTCTTTCTAATATCCCCCGAAATCTCAATGCTCACGTTCTTGTCCTCTCTTATCCTGAACTCCTTGGTCAATGTAACGCTCTTGTTCACTGGAATCGTCAAGTTGAATTCACTTCCATCGAAGTTAACGTTCACCTCGAGACTTACTTCTCCAGTGTTGATTATACTCAGAGACACGTTGAACGGCTCCAAGTATCCGACAATATCGGGTGCATCTACTCTTACCTCGCCCTTCGGCTCGACCACCGTGACCTTCTTAACTATTTCCCTTTCCCCAACCCTGAGGGTTGCATTGAAGTCACCCTCAGACCTTACCGTGAATGTGCGCTTCATCTCCTGTGCTGGTTCAAGAAGGACGCTCCCTTCAAACGTCTCATTACCTAAGATGAGTTCATAAGTCACGTTGTCCCTTAAGGGTGCGTTGTTTCTAAGTATCACTTCAAAGATGGCTTCTTCCCCTTTCTTGTAGAGAAGTTTTGGAGTGTATAAATCAGCGTAGATGTCCCTTTCGTAGGCTCTGATATGGTGTTTCTTCATATCAAGAAGTTGCATCTTTTGGGTTTGAAGGACAAACTCATAATCGAATTCCCCGGGTTTTTCAATTGGACTTAGGATGATCTCATTCACCCCTAAAGTTAGCGGGAACTCATAAACGTCTCCCGAATAAACTATGAATTCACTACCACCAAAGAAAATCATGGACTCAGTGCTCTCGATGGTATATGCTGGAATATCAAGTATGGACCATCCGCTTCCATCGAACACCGAAATGTTTTGAGCATCGGAATACGCCACGAAGAGCATGTTGTTGAACTTTGCAATGTCCTCGATGTATCCTTCGCGCAAACCATTGGTTGAGTTGTAAATCTCAAAGGTATCACTGTCCCTCAAGTACCTCCAGAGGTTGTTGTTTTCATAGACAACCCATACCTCTTTTCCGTTTGCGATGACCTTCCTCGTCATCTCTCCCGTTAAGTAGGGTTCGTATACATTGCTTTCAATATCGTAAATTCCAGCACCATCGTCACTCGCAATCCAGAGCTCATCTTCAAATAGGTAAACGTCTCTAATGCCATTGCTCGGCAATGGTGAGTGCACAATATTGAATATGTTATTCGTTAGGTCAAAGATCACAAGACCATCGTTCGTTCCAATGAATAGGACAGTATCGTTTCCGGTGATTGATGTGGGGTTTCTTGAAGAGCTGAATGGTGAATTCGAAGAATCGTAAACCACTATTTCTCCAGTGTTTATGTTGTAGGAAACAAGGCTGTCCCACCTAGTTATCCAAAGTCTATTGCTTGCATAATGAATGTTTCCTCCATACATTAATTCCTCCTGCGTTAGGTAGCTCCACTCATCCTTCTCAAAGTCGTAGATATTAATGCCACTCTCTGTAAGTAAATAAGCCTTCTCGTCATGGTAAGCTATATCCACCACACTCCCGATTGGGCCAAACGTCTTTTGCTCTCCATTGAGTATTATTCCAAACTTGCTCGAGGCGTAGATGCTATCCTCTACGTCAATCAAGCTTCCCCAGAACGTATTGATACCATAATCTTCTCTTGTGCCGTTCTCAAAGTAGTACCTGCTTGAGCCAATATTTTCCCATGAGACATAGATTATCCAAAGCGACTCATTATCGTGCTCAAGCCTACTTATTCTCCAAGCTGGAAGATTTGTTATACACTCTCCACCAAGTTTACAAGCTGCCACCCCTTGATCGTTGCCTCCACCAGCCCAGAGCTCGTCGTTCACGATTTCTATTGCATCTATGTAATCAAGGTTGAATTCGCTGGGATCTATGTATTGCCATTCGTTGCTGATTTTTATTATTCCCAAAGAGACCACCCAAAGGGCACTTCCGTTTACCTTCAGTTGCATGACATAATCGAAAGGCATGATGCTGTTGCTTGAGTTATAAATGGCAATCACTCTCATCGTTGAGGTGTTCACCCTGATCAAACCAACTCCATTTGTGCCAACCCAGAGGGAGTTGTTGTAGTAGGCTATGTCCATTATTTGAACCTCTTCCCTACCCCACCAGTTTTCTATGTAGGCCGGAAATCCGTCTATAGATTCAGTGCTGTAAACGTTCCACTCTTCTGCGCTTTTATCAAACCTGAGAATCCACTTTCCAGACCCAATCCATATTTCTTTCTCTAAGTTAACGGCTGGTATGTAGGCGCTCTCATAGGCCGGCCCAATCGAGACGGGATACTTAAAGAGCTCAAGCCCTTCACCATCGTACAGCCCAAGATAGTGTCTAAAGAATATCCAAATGCCACTTTCATCAACTTCTATGTTCCCAATTCCAGATGGATACACCAGAAGCTTAGCTCCTCTGCTAACCCTCAGAGTCCCATTCGTGTTTCCAGTCAAGTTCACCAAGACCTTAATTTCATCTCCCGCAAAGACTTCGTTTGGCATGTCAACTTCAATTTCTCCCCAAAGCCCCTCGATGTGGAGTCTTTTCGTTATTAGGAACACTTCGTTGGTGTTCTTCTCCCTAAGCCTAATAGTGAGGGAATAGTTGCCCTTTGCAAGTCCTTCAATTTGGAAAGCTACGTAGGCTTGAGAATCTCTTGGAATCACGACATCTCCACTCCCAACATCGAAGCGGTTTCCATCTTTGTCCCTCAAATACAGCGTGTAATCACATTGGGCATCTAAGTTTGGATTCTCGTTGTAGAGTGTTATATTTACTATCTCTCCGATTGAGAAGGTATCCTTGTTTAGAGATGCCCTAATAACGAATCCACTCACGGAAATCATGAATGAAGTTGAAAACTGTCTTCCTGTTACGCTATCATTCGCTATGACCCAAACAGTATATTCACCCTTAGAAAGAGCTGGCAAGCTAAACGTTACATTTTTCTCTTCGCCTTTCATTAAGTTAAACGCTGTGATTGTTGTGTAATCTTCGACTTTGAGTTCAACGCTCAAGTTGAGATTTATTCCTCCAACGTTCCTAAACGTGATTGGTAAATTCTCTCCAGTAGTTAGGCTTGTCTCTTTTGGAGTTATCTCAAGCTCTGCACCTCTAACTCTAATGTAGAACTGTTCATAGAACATCTTCCCCGTGTTCCTTTCCTGTATCTCAAGGGATAGTTGATAGGTTAAGCTTCTCAAAGATTTTGGAATATCTAAGTGGACAACTCTTGAAGAGCCGGCCGCTACAAAAGTGCTAATGTTGTCCTTAATACCTCCAATCGTGTAATTTATGATTAAATCAGCATCTATGCTTCCCGTATTGTTCACTAAGAGCTCCACACTCTCATCCACGTCATAGAAATCTCTTACCAGACTCACATTTAGTTCAAGGCCTTTAACGGTAATCCTCTTTGAGTAACTCTTCCCATCATAATAGACTACAAAGATATACTCTCCCGTTGGTGTTCTTATTGGAATATTAAATTCAACTTGCTTGCTTTCGAGCTTCCCAATGGCTATTTGCTCGCTTTCCAAGTTGAAGTTCATGCTGTCTCTAAGCCAAGCCTCTAATCTCAGCTGCCTATATCCCCCTCCATGGTTCGTAATTGTTAGAGTTATGTTTTCGCCAGCATTGTAAATATCCTTATCTGTCTCGAAAGTTAAGTTCATTCCAATTATCTTTAAGCTTCCATGGAAGCTTGAACGTCTGCTTTCTTCTCCAATTGAACTTATGATGAGCTCATATTCTCCGCTTTGAACATTTGGAATCTCAAAAGTGACGTTTTTGCTTTCTCCAATACCAAACGTTAGATTGTGGTATTCTTGAGTTTTCACGACATCCCACCAGCTTCTCCTAAGTGTTATGGTGACGTTTAGGGTATCTCTCAATCCACCCACGTTTGTGAGGGTAATGGTCATGTTGTCCATGGCATAAACTTCAGTTTCATAAGTTGCTTCAAGCATTGCCTCTTTTAAGCTAAGCCATGTCCACCTTGAAATAGTTCTTCCTTCCTTCAAATCAGTGACGTTTATAACGAGCAATGCTCCACGGGTTATGTTGAGTGGAATCGGAACTTTAACCTCTTTCTTCTCACCAGGTTTAATTAAAATGGAGAATTCATTCTTTGAAAGTATTTGTCCATCCTTCTCGATGTAGAGTGTCCCATTTGCAGTCGTTGACACTCCTCCCTCGTTCTCTATATAGGCAGTCGCATTCTCTCCAGCTGAGTAGTCCCTACTTTCAAAAGATACGCTTAACCATGAAGACCTGATGTGGAAGTAAGCCTTCTTCTCTATGTACCCCCTTTCCTTTTGTGCCCTTATAATGATCTCGTGACTTCCTTCCCCAATCTCGGGGATGAATATAGTAAAGTTGAGAAGCCTGCTTCCATTGGCGTTGAGTGTTAATGGAGTAGTATAGGTGTAGTTAATGTCCGGGATGGTTACGTTCAGCACGAACTCCTCTTCAAGTTGTGTTGGGTTGGTCATGTTTATTCTTAAAGTTAGATTGCTTAGCTCTCTCCCATTAAACTCTATTTCTGGCTCTAAGATGATTTTTCTTTCAAAAGTGGCATATCCACTGTCTATATATTCATTTCCATCGTATAATTGGTATGCAAAAGAGTACACACCAAAGATGTCGTCTTGGATTGGTATTGTAGTGATGTTCTTAAAGTCCACAAAGGTTAAGTTGAACTCATAATCTTTATACGTGATCTCTTGGTTAAATTCACGAATGGACTCGTGGATTCTTAAGACTGGGAAATTGAGGCTTATGTTGTTGGTCACCTCCGTTTGAAGGATGAACGTTAAGGGGTTGTAGTCAAACCTTTGCATGAACAACACTTCTGGCTTTGTTTTTGAAAATCCGCTATAGCTCAATGCAGCGGTTACATTCTTGTATTCATCCATCAACAGAAACTCGACAGTGTAATAACCGAGTTCCAACGAATCCGGGAGCTTTAGTTCAAGATTCTCTAAGGTGTTTGAAAATGCGGGAAGTTGAATGAGCTTCCCTTCTGATACTATGAGCTCCTTCACCCTTTCATCTCCCACCCACTTCCATCTGAAGATGTTCACTTTCAAGTACAACTTCCAGTCTATCTCATTCTCATTCGTTATATTTGCAAGAGCTTGAAGGGTTTCTCCAGGAGCATAGGAAGTCTTATCCACACTCCCTCTTAGTGAAACATCTGGATACCTCACATACACTCCTTTCTCCGCTCTCAAGAACGCATCATTGAAGTTGCCATGCCCTTCATAGGGAGACTTGTCCCTGTAAAAGCCTATGTAGTAAGTCAAGCCGGGCTCATGCCCACCCCATGAGCGAACATCTGCATATGGATAAACCGTGAAGGTTATCTTCTTGTATTCACCCGGATTGATGGTCACGTTTTTCACTTCGAGAACACGCCACCCACCTATGTGATGTCCTATACCAACCTGTCCACTCAAAGCTTGATCGTCATTGTTTATTATGTGAAGCGTCATGTTTATCGGTTCACCGAAAAGGGTGTTCTCTTTGGATGAAGTTATCCAAACCAGATACTTTTCTCCCCCTTGATAGTTGAAGATGTAGTCATTGTCAGTATAGTAGTTTACTGATATCCCTTTTGCATCGTATTTAGAGTAAATTTCTCTGCCGTTGTGGTCGATTAGGGAATAATCAACCGTCCAGATGCCAAACTGCAGTGGCTTTAAGTTCTCCTTTGAGATATTGGCATGTATAACACTCTCTTCTCCAGCCTTTATGCTCTTGTTTATGATTATCTCTGTTGTGATTTTTCCGTCTGGCCGTATCAACCTCAGCTTAATCTGTTCTGCATCAACGTTTGTGGGATTGTTCACTTTTATTGGAATCAAGTACGTGGCGTTTGTATAGTAGAAACCGAACCATGCTTTTTTCGTCCCGATCTCATATATGTTTCCTTTGAGCTCCAAATATGCAATTGCATCCCTCAGAATGTTAACCATGAACCAAGAAATACTATCTTGGCTCTTCCAATCGGAATAGAGTGTTGTAGCTAAAACATGCCCCTTACCATACTCGTAAAGGAGCATTGCCGGGAAGTGATTCTTAGTTCTTCTCATCAGCACTATTGAATTGGGTGGATACGTATCGAAGTATCCATCAACTTCCTCGCTTATTTCGTTTCTCGTTAATGTTGAGAGTATTGGATGATCTTGAGCGGCATATAAGGAAAAGCTATGACACATTTGATCTTGGGCCCATCCATAACCATTCAATCCTCCGGGGATAACCGAATAATCTTCACCATACTGCTGGTCGAAGACTATTATGTTGCCTCCATTCTCGAGGTATAGTCTAAGCTTTTCTTTAAACGATTGAGTATTCATTCCAAAGAGCGAACCACTCGACAGTATGAGTATCTTTTGATGCTTAACCAACTGAAGGGGATCGAACTCCTCAGGTTCAACCTCTCTAAAAGCTATCTTCGCACTGTTCAACAGGTTCTCTGTCCCCACATAGAAGCCTTTCTTAAAGACGGCAACGGATGGTGCTTTCTCGTTTAAGTCCTTCAAGAACTCAAGGTTCGCTGAGAGCATTTTGTACAGCTTTGAGGTCTCCATGGCAAGTTCCCTATAATCCCCTACGTTGATTGAGGTCGCGTTAGAGAGCATAGAAAGGTAGTTCGCCAGAGTGTAAAGCTCCTTTGCCTCACTTATGTTTTTCTTAATGCCTTCCCTCAGCAAGCTATAGAAGGAGATTTCCTTAGTTAGACTAATTCTTGGAACATCAAAATTATCATCTGGATGGTCATTCCCTGGAACACTGGTATCAGGGGACTCCCCTCCGTCTTCGCGTTCTTCTTTTCCATACACATCTATGAAAATAGGAACATTTATCCGTTTTGTAGTCTTTTTGTAGGTGACCACAAGTGTCAACATGACTTCATGATTTCCTTTTGGAGCGTTCGATGAGGTTATTTCTATCTTGTGCCACTCTCCTACCTCAAGGTGCTTTGGATAAGAAACTGTCAGTCCGACTCTGCTAACCTTTTCTGGGGTTATTTTTAATGATGCATTGGTCATGTAAGTTTTGATATAGATGTAATCCGTGTCTTCACTTCCCTCAGGATATCTCAGGGTAATAAGTGTGTGGTCCAGACTAATCGCCAGATCCTCAACCAGCCGATATCTTACCGTCACCACGTATAGGGGAGCATGGATGTCATTCGTTTTTATCGGGATCTTGTATTCGACTATTCCTTGGTTTTTCATGATTTTGGTTAGATACTTTTTGCTTATCCACTTTGTATTTATGCTCAAATAGACTTCATCAAAATTTATTCTGTACTTAGAGGAAGAACCCCAGATAGTGCCCTTTGAGGGGGATATGTACCATATACCAGCCCTGCTTTCTGCCTTTCTCCAGTTGAAGTCCTCTGGTATCTCCCACTTCAGCTCCGTATTCCAGGACCCCTTGTTACCGATACGGAAGGCATAGAAGTTGTACCTTTTTTCTCCGTACTTTATCTCTTCAAGACTACTACGTTCATGGACAACAAGCTCAGGCCCGGCACATTTGCTCCTTGGGTCATCAAGTCCAAATATCTTCCTGAGGAGTCCCGTTACTAGGTTAGAACATAATGCCATCACAGCAATTTCAGCAGCCTTTAAAGCAATGGCGACCAACCATCCTTGAGGTCCAGAGTACATTGCAACGATTTCTGCCATCTCCACGGTTGACATTGCGGCAAATCCAAAATCGGCTATAATATCCATAAGAACATTGATAACCTTCACCCAGACTTCACAAGTGTTCATACCCTCATAATCAGACCATCCCACTGTTATGATCTTCTTTATTGTGTCTACTATTTTATCCACTACCTCTCCTATCCCTTTCCATTTTACCTTTAAGGACTCAATCGCAACCGTGAGTAACATGTCCGCGGCAGTTTTTGCCCATTCCCAGACGCTTGACCACGACCACCCACCTCTAATGCCCTCGCTCAGCATGTAGGCCATTGCACCGGTCTCTGGATCGATTATGTAATACCCCGTTCCTTCCCAGTCGTTTATGACGATGTTCCTTTGAGGAATGAGAACAACGTAACCCTTTTCCACTGCTTCCCTAACCTTCTCCTTAACAAAGTCACTAACTTCCAAGCTTGGGATTGTAGTGTTTGCGTTGGTCGAGTTCACTATCACAATTGGAATGCCGAGTTCTTGGGATATCTCAAATATCTTTGCAGTTGAGACTGCTGTTATTCCGAGAATATCCTCAAAAACTTCATATTCGAGCTTAGCCCCTCTAAGGCCAGTCTCTATCATGAATGCCCTTTCTTTGTTTTTGTCTCCATCTTTTTGGATTGGAATGTAGTAGTCCTTGTGAATGTCCATGAACATTCCTATCATTTTGATCGTGTTGTTCTCAATCCGCCATGCAGAGCCTGTGACCAGAATTGAGGGCATTCTGATCCACTTAATCTCTAAGCTTCTCGATAACCTGCTGGCATAGCGATCCAATCTATACCAATAGGTTAGGGCTATTAAATTCAAAAGTTCCCCTGCCACTTCCTCTCTTGTAACGTTTCTAAACCCATTGTCAATCATGAATTTAGTGATCTTAAACCTGTTCACACGGTAATCGAGGAATTGGTCACTGACCCTAAGGGCGTTTATTCCAATGACGTAATCTCCTCCTATCGTTATTTCCGTTCTATCTCTTCCAAAGGAATACTCTCCAATATGAACTTCTATCGTTAAGTTGTCCTTAGTTCCTAAATGCGTTTTCTCTCCAACCCTTATGGGTACTCCATCTACCAAGAGGGCAGGAGTAACGTTGACCTTGTCTATTGGGACTTCCTCTATTGATTCATAATTCCTTAGAAACTTCATATCGCTCTGGTTATAGGGAAGATAAGTCAAGACAACCCTCTTGCCGTTTATTTCACTTATGTTTAGTGTAATGTTTAACCCGTTAATTGGGAGATAGATGTTTACCTGATACCTGAGTTCCACTGGGATTGAAGAAAATTCCTCCAACACGTTGTTAACTTCATAGGGAAGTTCACTTGGGAATTCACCACTAACAACCTTGACTATTCTCCACTGGCCAAACACTCCATACTCAAAGTTTTCCAAGTTCTTTAACGTTCTGTAAACGCTCTGTTGACTCACGTTTCCTATGTACCTCTCGGCTATCTTGGACAGGTTTTCTCCAAAGGGTTCATATACATCTGGAGAGAGCTCTTCATAAACATCGGAAGATACCATGGGTAAAATCGCACTGCCGTTTTCAAAAACGGTGTTCTCAATTGTTCTGTTTATCATCTCCCCAAAGTCCAAGCTAATGTCCTCAGATGTTACCTCTGGAGCGATATATTCATACTCCTTAAATGATGGATCAAGTGGAATCCAAGTTCCGTTTATGTAAGCCTCCATCCAAAAGTGCTCCACTATGTATCTATTCCCATTCTTTTCGTAGGGAATTAGTCCAGCCTTTAAAACCCTCTCAACGTCATCAAGACCAAACCATTTTTGAAGTTCTTCCTCACTTAGGATTATGTTCCCCCTAACGTATCTCGCGGGGATCCCCAACTGACGGTAAATCTCCACCAAAAGATTTGCCAAGTCTAAATCGTTTCCACTTCTTTGTAGAAACGTTCCTTCAGGACCTTTCATACTTCCATAGTAGGGTTCATAATCAAAATTATTCCTTATGTACCAAAAGATTTCCACAGGATCCCTATTCAGCATCTCAATGAACTCATCGAGATTGTATGTGTACTTGAGTTCAAGTTCCTTCTTTAAGTCCTTATCTGTGTAACTATCTTGAGAGATATATGCGGGAGTTATGGACGTCTCTTTATTGGTTTCGACTTTTTGTCCATCAAAAACTGAATGTGGCAAACTGTTCGCATAAGCTACTGGAAGGGTAATTACTAGAAAAACAACCATTAATGTTATCACCTTATGGGAAATAGACTTTCCCATAAGATAACCTCCATACTCTCTATCTTATATTTTCTAAAACATCTTGATTCAAAATTGGAGGACTCTTTCAAGAAGAGCCCTTTTCTGAATTAATCCAAATCTTTTTCTTAAATTTTGATAAGTTTATAAAAATATTTTTTCTTAACCAAAGGTGTAACGTAATATTTATCAACATAACGCTTAAATTAATGTCTACTTAGGGCAAATCTCCACAGGTGCAATAGTGCTCATATGCAACAGTTTCTAAGTCTTCGAATCCCTTCCCACTCTTTGCTGAGAGATACAAGATCCCAACAGGTGGAGAAACTTCTGGCTAATTTATATGCCAACAATCCCCGTGTTGAGGGATTAAGCTTTAGTCTGGATGTTAAATATTCCATAAGATATTGCTTGTGTCTGTTTAATCGTCTGTTAGGTCTATTTTATTCAAAGCGGAGAATTGTGGTTGAACCGAGCCTTAGACCTCTGGACTAAATAATAGACAACAAGCGGCTCTGGTAAAATTTCCATTTGACCGGGAGTATCAATAAGAACATATTCTGCTTAAGTTCCAAAATCTTGGCTGTATACTCCTCAAGGCATGGCAATAATCTATCATAACTTTCCACAATTGCTCCATTGGGTTCATATCCTTACTTCCATAATCCTTTCGACAGTTACAGTTTTTCTAACATCCACATCAACTGTGTACCCTTTTTTCTTCAAATACTCTCCAAATGCATAGCCTGCGGATTATCATTTTTGAGTCACCCATTTTCCAATTTCAATTATCTTCTCTGCCAACAGCATGAATGCTTTTGCTCCTCTGGATTTTGGTTTATAAGCGACTACAGGTATGCCTTCAAGTGTAGCTTCTCTGACTGAGGGATCTTCTGGAATCACAGCTAATAGCGGTACCTCCATGACTTCTTCAGCTACATCAGGAGGTATGTCATTCTCACTCCTTCCATAGCGATTTAGGATGAATCCCAATATCACTAAACCCGCTTTTTTTAATACAACTCCAACCTTCATTGAATCTGTCATACATGATATTTCAGGATTTGTCACTATAATTGTTTCTTCACTACTAAGCATGGCACTCATAGCATCCATCTGTAGACCTGCAGGACAATCTATTAAAATAAAATCAAATTTATTTTTCAAAGGTTTAACTGTACCTGGAAGATTCCTTGGATCTGCTTTTATAACATTTTTCCAGTCTACTGCTGCAGGAACAACTTCAACATTCTCATATTTACTGGGGTATATGGCATCTTCTATCTTTGCTTCTCCGGCAAGAACATCATGAATTGTGACATCAACATTACCCAATCCCATGACCAGACTTAAATTTGCCATTGTCAAATCAGCATCAACTGCACACACTTTATAACCGCATTTTCCGAGGGCAATCGCAAGATTAGCAGTAGTGGTGGTTTTTCCAGTCCCTCCTTTGCCAGAAACTATTGAGATTAACCTTCCCATCTTCTCACCTTATTTTTTTGTATTCCTAAACCTTTATGAAGTTTTAGCCGTAGAAAATGACAAAGATTATAAGTCAAGATAATTACGGCTTGTGAGGTGAGATTATGAAAGTGTTTGTGGCAGATACAAGTGTGATTGTAGATGGGAGATTGACTCAATATCTGGGGAGTCTGGGTGAGAAGGTTAAGGTTGTCATTCCAGAGGCTGTCATTGCTGAGATTGAGCATCAGGCTAACGAGGGCAAAGCAATAGGTCATGTAGGATTGGAAGAGCTCAAAAAGCTCAGAAAAATGGCAGATGAAAACAAAATTTTACTTGAATTCTATGGAGAGAGACCAGAACTTTGGCAGATTAAGAGAGCAAAAGCCGGAGAGATAGACCACATGGTCAGAGAAGTTGCAAGAGAGCTCAATGCAGTTCTCATTACTGGAGACAAAGTCCAGAGGGATATTGCAATAGCTAAGGGAATTGAAGTTGTCTATTTAACAGGCAGAAAAGAGGTAAAGCACCGTTTGGAAGATTTCTTTGATGAGCACACCATGAGCGTTCACCTTAAGGCTGGTGTAAGGCCATTAGCTAAGAAAGGAAAACCTGGCGAATGGCGTTTGGTTCCGATTAGAGAGGAACCACTAACAGACGAGGAGCTTGAGGAGATTGCCGATGATATTGTAGAGAGAGCAAAGAGAGATCCAGAATCTTTCATTGAACTTGATGAGCCAGGAGCAACCGTTGTTCAACTTAGAAACTACCGTATTGTAATCGCAAAGCCACCATTTGCTGACAGAATTGAAATTACAGCAGTGAGACCAATTGTAAAGCTCAGCATTGAGGATTATGAGCTGAGCGAGAAGCTCTTGGAGAGGTTGACTGATAAAGCAGAAGGAATACTTATAGCAGGTGCCCCTGGAGAGGGTAAGTGTTTACCACCGGAAACACCGGTGCTTCTCGCTGACGGGACTTTTGCCCCAATTTCTTCGTTAAGACCAGGAATGAAAGTCTTAACGTTGTCTCATAACAGAATTGAAGCACAGAGAATTGAGCGAGTTTACAAGAGGAGCGAAACCCGGCTTCTTAGGATAAAAACTGCTACGGGTAGGGAAATAATCCTCACCCCCAATCATCCTGTCTTGACTATAAAAAATGGATTTGTAATTTGGGAGGATGCTCATGACCTCAAAGTTGGCTCTCCCATAGCCGTTCCGAGAAAAATCAGAGTTAATTCCACTCTCCCTGAAAGGCTCTGGATTGGAGAGCTGGTTGAGAAGGGCTTCTTTGCGCGGCTTAGAGATGGCAGAATCGTTCCACTTAGTGAAGCATCTCCCAAAGAAGCGGTTGGAGTATTTTACAGAGGAAAAAACCACAGAGATTCACGCGAGATACCTCCGTTCATTGAGCTTGGTGATGAATTCTTTGAGCTCCTTGGACTGATGTGGGCTGAGGGTTCTGGAAGTTCCTTTGAGTTCAACAACTTTGATGAGAATTTGGTGGAGCACTTTAAACATCTGGTCATGTCTGTTTTCGGGGTAGATGAGGGAGACTTCTACTTTGTTGCTCCAGGCAGATTGCGTGTTAGAAGATCAAAAACAATTGAAAAGCTTCTTCAAGCCTTGGGGTACCCTAAGAAGAAAAAAGCAAGGACAATAAGAGTCCCAGAACTTGTATTCCGTGCCGATGAGAGAAGAATAGCATCCTTCATTAGAGGTGTATTCGAAGGAGACGGCCACATCGGAAGGGAGCTTGAAATAGTAACGGCAAGCAGAGACTTTGCTTTTGGGATTCACTACTTACTCCTCCGTCTTGGAATTCCATCAATAATAGCTGAGAAATTTGTTAAGGGCATCCCCTACTACAGAGTGCTTATAAAAAACTCCGAAGATATAAGAAGGTTTTATGAGCTCATCCAACCAAGATTCAAAGTTAATGGGTTTGAAAAGCATCTCAATGTTCAGTCTAATCCCAACATTGGCACAATTCCAGCTGGAGAAACGATAAAAAACCTTGGACTTCTCCTTAGGACACCCTTCAAGGATCCGCTTAAGGCCTCTTATTCTCCAGAAAGACTCAGGAAGGTTTACCTGGAATACCTTCAACTCTATAAAGAGTATCTTTCAATTGAAAACTCAGTTAGAAAACTCGCTGAGTATGCAAAAGAGCTTAACCGTTGGAAAGAGCTTGTGGAGTTCGTGCATTCTAATGTTTCCAATGATTTCTATAGGAGAAACAGAATTGATCCTTTAGGACCCAAACTGTGGCTTAAAGGTGAAAGAATACCTATGCCATCAACAATAGCCAAACTCATAAAGGCTTTTTATGAAGAAACTGGCCTTCTGAAACGTGAAGTTGAAATCTGGGAATTTCTCAGTGATGAGGTCAGAGCTCTGCTGACAATGCTGTTCAGAAAAACTGGACGGCTAACATGGGGTACAATGTCCCGATCGATGCTCAGTCTTTTCCTTTCGGGAGCCGAGATAAGAGTTTCAACACTCAAAAATCTAATTGAAATGGCAATTAAGGAGTACTACACCAGAGCCGAGCTAATTGAAGAGTATCTTTCCCATCTCACCCTGATGCTTGACGAAAACATCTTCTGGGATAGGATCAAAGAAATTGAAGAGCTGAGGGGCAACTTTGAGGTTTATGATATAACAGTGGCAAACCACAACTTCATTGCTGGAAGCACACCGGTGCTGGTTCATAATTCGACATTTGCTCAGGCCTTGGCTGAATACTATGCTTCAATGGGCAAGATAGTTAAGACAATGGAAAAGCCAAGAGACTTGCAGGTAGGCGAGGAAATAACTCAATATACAGCCCTTGGTGGCAGAATGGAAAAAACTGGAGACGTTTTACTCTTAGTTAGGCCTGATTATACAATATTCGACGAAATGAGGAAGACAAGTGACTTCAAGATTTATGCTGACCTGAGGCTGGCTGGAGTTGGCATGGTTGGTGTGGTTCATGCAACTAAGCCCATAGATGCAATTCAGCGTTTCATTGGGAGAGTTGAATTGGGCATGATACCGCAGATAGTTGATACAGTGATTTTCATCAAAGCGGGAAGGGTTGATAAAGTTCTTACGCTTGAGTATAAAGTTAAGGTACCAAGCGGAATGACGGAGGAAGACTTGGCAAGGCCAGTGATTGAGGTTAGGGACTTTGAGACTGGAGAACTTGAATATGAAATCTACACCTACGGTGAGGAAATAAGTGTTGTTCCAGTGAAAAAGAAGGAAAAGCCACCTGCAATGAAACTGGCTGAGAAGAGGTTAAAGCAGGAAATAAAGAAATTCTTGCCCGATGTTTATGCTGAGGTCGAACTTGTGAGTCCACACAAAGCGGTGATATATGCAGATGAGTTCGATATTCCTACAATAATTGGAAAGAAAGGCAAGAGGATCACAGAGATTGAGAAGAGACTGGGCATAAGCATTGATGTAAGGAGCTTTGAAGAGAAAATGAAAGAGATGCCAAAAGAGAAGATACCAGTTGAAGTTGAAGAAAAGAAAAAGCAGATTGTCCTAAGAGTTTCACCAGATTACGCAAAGAAACCTTTGAAGTTCTTCGGCGGAGAGCAGTATGTGTTCACAGCAACGCCATCAAAAAAGGGCATAGTTAAGGTGAACAAGAACACGCCAATTGGAAGGGAGCTTAAACGCCTGCTTGAAGCGGGAATTGAAATTTGGGCTTCCCTCTGAATTTTTATATTTTGGGAGCTCAGTTGCGAGGGTAGTCATCACCTTCAGCTAGCGAAATTATCATCATCGCCCGAAAGGTTTTTATCCTAAGTTCTTAAGTCCCTTTCGATGTTCATATTGGCATCCCAAAGTCCGAGACGAAGGGAAATTTTGGAGAGATTCTTTGAGAACTTTGAGGTAGTGCCGAGTAACGCTGATGAAAGCGTTATTGCGGAAAATCCACGAGAAAAAGCAATTGAAGTTGCAAGGAAGAAAGTATGGGAAGTTTACAACAGAACGGGAGGTACTGTTCTTGGAGCTGATACAATAGTTGTCCTTGAGAACAAAGCCCTTGAAAAGCCCAGAAATGAAGAAGAAGCAGAGAAAATGCTCAAGCTGTTAAGCGGGAAGATTCATGAAGTTATCACTGGTTACTGCATAATTCACGAAGGAAAAGAAATTACCGGCTCTGAAGTCACGAAAGTTAAGTTTAGGGAGCTTAGTGAGGAAGAAATTAGGTGGTATGTAAGCACAGGAGAGCCTTTAGACAAAGCTGGAGCCTATGCAATTCAAGGAAAAGCTGCCATTTTCATAGAGTGGATTCATGGAGACTTTTACAACGTCGTCGGCTTGCCAATTAAAGTTGTACTCGAGCTTAAAAATCTCGGATTTCCACTAAAGCAGTTCTGAAAATAGCAGGTCTTCCTTCGTTCCTCCAGCTTTTTTGAAGACCTTTTCGCTCCACCTAATGGCCCCTACCTCACTGGGCATATGGGCATCACTTGCAAATGTCAGCTTAATCCCCTTTTTAATACATAGCTTGATGAAATCGAGCTCTGGAACTCTATAGCGGGAGCTGATTTCAAAGGCTTTGTCATACTCTTCAGCAAGCTCAACAATTTCCAGATATTCCTCATAGCTTGGGTATCCGATATAGGGAAAAACATTACCAAAATGTCCGATTATATCCACATCTTCGTCTTGGATTGCTATTTTAATTAAATCAAGATAAGCACCAATTCCTTCAGGATCAAGCCATACGTGAGCAGAAGCAATAACATAATCAAGCTTTTTTGCCATTTCACTGGTTATATCAACGCCTGTTGTGAGAATGTTAGCCTCAATTCCAGCCAGAACAGTGATGTCACTCTCCTTTTTTATCTGTTCAATTTCTGAAATATATGCATTGAGTCGTTTGGGAGTGAAGTAATGGATATGATCGCTTATGCCAACTATCCTGAGCCTCTTCCTTTCTGCCTCAGCAATGTTGTCCCTAATCATTCCAATGCCATCAGAATATTGGGTATGAGTATGGAGATCCATCATCTTAGAAACCAGACGTATTGTAGTACTTTGTCCGGTTAAATGCTTTTTGGTTTAAGATTCAAAACATGGTAAATATTTGTAGAGATTTGGATTAGAAATGACACATTTCTATTTTGTTTTCTGTCATATTGCGACCATGCAGGAGCCGAGTTTTGTAAATTTTATCTTTCCAAACATTTGGACAAAATATCCAATGTAAAGTTGACCCTTTAGTTTTGACAACCTTTAAATACTATTTTACTCAAATGAAATTTCGGTGGTGGAAATGGTTGAGCGCTCGAAAGTTAGAGTCCTCATAGCTAAACCCGGCTTGGATGGTCATGATAGGGGTGCTAAAGTCATTGCAAGAGCTTTGAGGGATGCAGGTTTTGAAGTTATCTATACGGGAATTAGACAAACTCCCGAACAGATTGTTGAGAGTGTCATTCAAGAAGATGTGGACGTTTTGGGGATTAGCATTCTTTCTGGTGCTCATATGGTTCTAATTCCGAAGATTCTCAAACTTCTTGAAGAGAAAGGACTTAAGCCGAATGAAGACATATTAGTGATTGCTGGGGGTATTATTCCACCAGACGATGCAGAACAGCTTGAAAAAATAGGAGTTGCAAAAGTTTTTGGTCCTGGAAGCCCAATTAATGAGATAATTAGGTTTATTGATGAGAGCCTTCCAAAGCTCAAGAAGTTCAGGGGAGCCTGATAAACTTTATATTTCTTAGTTGGATAATTAAACCAAGTGATGCCAATGATTGACGACTTAATTGAGAGGATGCTCAAAGGGGATAAGAGGGCAACTGCAAGACTGATAACCCTCGTTGAAAACGATGAGGAAAAGGCCCGCGAAATCATCAAAAAGATTTACAAGTATACTGGAAGGGCTTATATCGTTGGTGTTACTGGTCCGCCAGGCTCTGGGAAGTCAACTCTTCTTGATAAGCTGATAAAACAAGCAAGGAAAGAAGGGCTTATAGTTGGGGTTATTGCCATTGATCCGACTTCACCATTCACTGGTGGAGCATTGCTTGGGGATAGGATTAGAATGCAAAGGCATTCGACAGATCCTGGAGTCTTCATTAGGAGCATGGCTACTCGTGGATCACTCGGAGGCTTGGCTAAAGCAACGAATGATGCCATTAAAGTCCTTGACGCTTACGGGTGCGACGTTATTTTTGTTGAAACTGTTGGTGTTGGGCAGATTGAGGTTGACATTGTAAAAACCGCTGATACTGTAGTCCTCGTCACAGTTCCCGGTTTGGGAGATGATATTCAGGCAATCAAAGCGGGTTTAATGGAGATTGCAGACATATTTGTCATAAACAAGGCTGATAAAGAGGGGGCGGATGCAACTTTCTTTGAGCTTAATCTAATGCTTGACCTTGAAACAGAGAAGTGGGAGAAGCGTGGCTGGAGGCCACCGATTGTCGAAACCGTGGCTGTCACTATGAGGGGAATTAAAGAGCTCTGGGAAGAAATAAAGAAACACAGGAAGTTCCTTGAGGAAAGTGGCGAAATTGAGAGGAAGAGGAAGTTTAGGGCAGAAGAGGAAGTAAAGACGATTGTTTCCGACTCTGTTGCAAGAAAAATTAGTGAAAGGCTTGGAGACAAAGAGTTATCAAAACTTATTGATAAAATCGTGAAGAGGGAAATTGACCCTTACTCTGCCGCTGAAGTTGTTTTGAAAGAAACTCTGGGGGTGAAAATATGATAAAGAAAATTGACCATGTTGGTATTGCCGTTAAGAACTTAGATGAGGCTGTAAAAGTTTGGGAAAAGCTTGGGCTGAAAGTTGCTGAGATTGAGGAAGTTCCGGACCAAAAGGTTAGGGTGGCAGTGTTCAAGGTTGGTGAAAGCAGAATTGAGCTTTTAGAAGGGACGAGCGAGGATTCTCCAATATCGAAGTTCATTGCCAAGAGGGGAGAGGGTATTCACCACATTGCTCTTGGCGTTGAGAACATCGAAGAGCACTTGGAAAAGCTTAAGGAGGAAGGATTTAGATTAATTGATGAGAAGCCGAGAATTGGTGCTGGCGGGGCAAAAATAGCATTCGTTCATCCAAAAAGTGTTAACGGGGTTTTATTGGAATTATGTGAAAGGGAAGAATGACTAATTATGTATTAAAAACTTGCACCTTTTCTATATTTTTGGGCATGCTTTTACTAAAAAATAAGGACAAAATTTTATAAAATTCAAGGTTTAATTAATTATTAACAAGATGCCCCATTCCTAAAATCTACATGTTCCAATACGTATCAAGATATTTTATCAGAGCAAAATTCCTCTTAAGGTTATATTTAGAGGGGTAAGCAATGTTTAGAATGTTTAAGAATGAGGAACATCTTAACTCAGAGTTAATGGGTAATACTTCACTTTTCCAAGTGGTTCATTATTCTAAAGTATCAGAAATCCTGAGGAGATTTTCCAACAGAAAGAAAGTTTTGATAACAAGGAATCCCTCAGATTGTCGAGACCGTTTTACTCTCTGTATTTGGGTGAGCAAAATTGAACATCCAGATGCAGTTTCTCCTTCTGATCTTCACATTATCGAGCAGAAAATATTGGAACTTATTAACGAGTCCCCAATAATTGTCTTGGATGCCTTTGAATATCTGATGATGGAGCAAGGGCTTGAAACGGCGCTGAAGTTTGCAGGGAAGCTCAGAGATATTGCACTTTTGAACAATTCAGGGTTTATTGTTACTATTAGTGAGGGGCTTGATGATAGAACCGTTGCTCTTCTTAAACGCATTGTTGAGGGGTGATATTTTGATTTTTCCCTCACTTCAGTAACTTATATATAACCTCACATCTAATCTTTCCCCTTAGGTGTATAAAATGCCATACATCGAAAAACTTGAGATGAAAGGATTCAAATCATATGGAAGTAAGAAAGTTGTTGTGCCCTTTTCTAAGGGCTTTACGGCAATAGTGGGTGCCAATGGAAGCGGGAAGAGTAATATTGGTGATGCTATCCTTTTTGTCCTTGGAGGGCTTTCTGCTAAAGCAATGCGTGCTACAAGAATAAGCGATCTAATTTTTGCAGGGACTAAAAAAGAACCTCCTGCAAAATATGCTGAAGTTGTAATTTATTTTAATAATGAAGATCGAGGATTTCCAGTGGATGAGGATGAAGTTGTGATAAAGAGGAGAGTATATCCAGATGGCAGAAGCACATACTGGCTTAATGGTAAAAGAACAAGCAGGAGCGATATTCTTGATATGTTAAGTGCTGCAATGATATCTCCTGAAGGATACAACTTGGTTCTCCAAGGTGATATCACAAAGTTCATCAAAATGAGTCCTCTTGAAAGGAGAATGATAATTGACGAGATTTCTGGGATTGCAGAATATGATGCAAAGAAAAAGAAAGCTATGGAAGAACTCAAGCAAGCAGAAGAAAATCTTGCAAGAGTGGATTTGCTTATTCATGAGGTTAAGAGACAACTGGACAAACTGGAAAAAGAGAGAAATGATGCATTACGCTACTTGGATTTGAAGGAGAGATTAGAAAAAGCCAAGGTTACCCTCCTTGTTGGGGAAATCAAGAGACTTGAAAAGCTCATTAAAGAAAGTGAAGAAAGAGACAAACAGATAGAAGGGGAAGCTAAAGAAGTCGAGAATAAATTAAAGGAAATTGCAAAGGGAATAATTGAAAAAGAGAACCTACTGGCTAAAATAGAAAGAGAACTGGAGGAAAAGAGTGAAGATGGCATCTTAGAGCTTACAAGAAAAATAAGCGATGTAAAATCGAAGATAGAGATGGCTAAGAAAAATATTGAACTTGCCAAGAAAGAAATTGAAGAAAGCCAGAGGAGACTCATAAAGAGCAAAGAAGAACTCAAGAAGATTTCGGAGGAAATTGAAAAGAATAAATCTGCAATACAGAGATGGAGCAGGAGAAAGGAAAAGTTGCTTAAGGAAATAGAAGAGAAAGAGAAAGAAAGAAATGAATTAATTGTAAAACTCGGCGAAATTGACAAAAACTTTACTATAGCGAAGCAGAAATTTGATAAGGTTACAGAAGAGCTTGAAAATACAAAGCGCGACTTTTACATGAAGGAAAGTGACATAAAGAAGTTTGAGGAGGAGATAGAGAGGCTGAAAAGCAAAGTTGTTCAAAATAATGCAAAAAGATTAACCCTAAAAAACAAAATAGCGGATCTTAAGACAAAGATTGATGAGAAAAAAGCTGAGCTTGGTGAAATAGAGAGCAAGATGCAGAAGAGAGAGTCACAACTCAGAAAAGTTGAAAAAGAACTTAAGGAAAAACAGCAGAAACTCCAAAAAGTCATTCCAGACCTGGAAAAAGTCAAACAAGAGTTAATTAGGGCAGAGGCTCAGAGAGAAGTAAGCAAAAATAAAGCACTTGAAGCTTTAAAGAGAGCAAACATTTCAGGGGTTTACGGATCTTTGGCTGAATTAATCAGAGTCAAAGATGATAATTATTTTGTTGCCATTGATGTTGCTTTAGGCTCTCATGCGGATAATGTCGTTGTTGAAGATGATAGGGTAGCTGAGAAAGCAATCAAGTTCCTAAAAGAGAATAGACTTGGGAGATTAACTTTCTTGCCTTTAAACAAGATAAAGCCCCGTTCCCTTAAGGAAGCTCCTCTTGGGATTCCAGCGATGGATGTTGTAGATTATGATCCCAAGTTCAAGAATGCAGTTGCTTTTGCCCTTGGTGATACCCTGATAGTTAATGACATGGATGAAGCAAGAGCCGTTGGAATAGGAAAAGTCAGAATGGTGACACTTGGTGGAGAACTCCTCGAGAAGAGCGGTGCTATAGTTGGTGGTTATTACAAGCCCAGGGCAAGATTGGCCGTGAACACTGAAGAGTTAAAAAAGAAGGTGGAAGCCCTTGGAAGGGAAAAAGAGAGACTTGAATCTGAGATTAATGCATTAAAGGTTGAGTATAGAGGTCTTGAGAGGGAGCTGTTTGAGCTCAGGATGAAGAAGAGTGATGTCAGTAAAGACTTGGATGTTCTCCAAAAGGACATGGATAGATTACTGAAGGAAGATAAACTTCTAAGCGAAGAAATTAAAGAGAGCGAAGAACTGATTAAAGCCCTTGAAAAGAAAATCTATGATACAAAAGGTGAACTTGCAAAGCTCAAAGGAAAGATTGAGCGCTTGGAAAAGAAGAAGGACAAGTTGAAGAAAGCTTTAGATAATCCAGAGGCAAGAGAGCTCAATCAGAAGATTAGAGAAATTGAACATGAAATAAGCAAGCTTAGGGAAGAGCTGAGCAAAGTTGAATCAAAGCTTGAGAGTCTTAATGTGAGAATTAACGAAGAATTACTTCCAAGAAAGGCGAGCCTTGAAGAGGAAATTGAAGGGCTTGTGAACAGGATTAATGCATTCAAGCAGAGCATAGCAAAGAATGAAGAGGACATAGCAAAGCTCCAAGAGGAGCTGAAGAAGTTAGAAGAGCAAGAAAGTGAAGTCAAAGAGGAGCTTAAAGCTTTGAGGGATAAGAGAGAGGAGTTGAAGAAAGAAATAATCCAGCTCAGAGAGGAGAAAGACAAGCTCAATAACAGACTGCAGGAGCTTAGGATTGAGGCAAATACACTCAAGATTAAGATTGCCCAGTATAATGCCCAGCTCCAAGAGAAGAACAGGGAGCTCAAGCACCACGATACAAAGCTCGTGAAGGAAATCCCGCTTGACCTTGAAAAGCTGAGGGAAGAGATTGAGCAGATGGAAGAGGAAATCAAGGAACTTGAGCCAGTTAACATGAAAGCTATTGAGGACTTTGAGATTGTGGAAAGAAGATACATGGAGCTTAAGTCAAAAAGGGAAAGACTTGAGGCAGAGAAGGAAAGCATACTGGAGTTCATAGATGAGATTGAAGCTCAGAAGAAGAATGTCTTCATGACAACGCTTAATGCAATAGCCAGGAACTTCTCGGAGCTGTTTGCCAAGCTTTCTCCGGGAGGTTCTGCAAGGCTAATCCTTGAGAATCCAGATGACCCATTCAGTGGAGGTCTCGAGATTGAGGCAAAGCCCGCTGGAAAGGAAGTGAAGAGAATCGAAGCAATGAGTGGTGGAGAGAAAGCTTTGACGGCTTTGGCATTTGTCTTTGCAATTCAGAGATATAAGCCAGCTCCGTTCTACCTCTTTGACGAGATTGATGCACACCTTGATGATGCAAACGTCAAGAGGGTTGCTGATCTGATAAAAGAGGCATCACAGCACAGTCAGTTTATAGTTATAACCCTTAGAGATGTTATGATGGCAAATGCTGAAAAGATAATCGGTGTTTCGATGAGAGATGGAATTTCAAGGGTCGTCAGCTTGAGCTTGGAGAAGGCAATGGAGTACCTTGAGAAGGCGAGGCGGAGAAATGCCTTGGGTGTTTGACGGTGTTTGATAAAGAAGAGTTCCTAAGATGGTTTAAGCATGCGGAGTATACATTAAGAAGTGCAGTTAGAGACAAGGACAGTGGGGATTATAGCTGGGCATGCTTTAAAGCACAACAGGCTGCTGAATTGGCAGTCAAAGCATTATTGTATGGTTTGGGAATAATGGCGTATGGACACTCTATTAAGAAACTTCTGGACATTTTATCTAAGGAAGTACAAGTACCAGAGAATTTGCTTAGAAATGCCCGATTGTTAGACAGACACTACATACCTCCGCGTTATCCAGATGCATATATTGAAGGTTCGCCTTACGAGTATTACGATAGGATTGATGCTGAAGAAGCAATCAAAGCTGCTGAAGAAATCTTAACTTTTGTGAGGGAGAGTGCAAATGCTTCCATACAAAAAAGAGATTGACAAATACATGCAAATCCTTAAGGAAAAGCTCAATCCAAAGCTCATAATCCTTCATGGTTCAATTGCCAGGGGAACTTTTGGAGTTGGGAGCGATGTTGACATCTTGGTTATCTCCGATGAGTTGCCTAAAAACTTCAATAAGCGACTTAAACTTCTCTATCTGCTTGATGAAACTTCCGCCCCTATAGACATCAAGGGATATACCACCAAGGAATTTCAGAGAATGATATTAAAAGGACATCCCCTGGCTCTTGATGCTCTTGAAGAGGGTATTGTGCTTTTTGCCGATGAAGACTATCTGAGAGATATTAAGAAGCTGTTTGTTCATGCAAAGAAGAAGTTTAAGAGAATAGAGAAAGGTTGGATGAGGATTGAACGGTGACCAAAATGGAGCTTGAAGATATATTAAAAATTCTTGAAGAACTCAAACCCGAACTGAAAAGCAGGTACAAAGTCAAGAGCTTAGCATTCTTTGGCTCTTATGTTAGGGGAGAACAAAGGGAGACCAGCGATGTGGATGTTCTCGTTGAATTCTCAGAAGATGCCGATCTATTTGACCTCATAGCTCTGGAGGAATTTCTGACGGAAAAGTTGGGAATAAAAGTTGATGTTGTGCCAAAAAATGCTCTTAGAGAAGAGCTGAGACAATCCGTATTCAGGGAGGCTATTGGAGTATGACATTATCCGAACTCAAGGGTGACCAAAATGGAGCGCAGATATGAAGATGAGATAACTCCCATCGACATCCTCCTCCAGCTTGTCATAATGGGCAAAGTGGACCCTTGGAACATTGACATAGTGGACTTAACAGAAAAATACATTGAGCGTTTAAGGGAAATGAAAGAACTTGACCTGAGGCTTTCAGCGAGAGCCATCCTTGCAGCGTCAATTCTTTTGAGAATGAAGACTGAGGCTTTACTTTATGCAGATGAGGAGAAGGAAGAAGAGAAGAAGGAGGAGCGCATAAGGGTTGATGTTGAGCCTTATGTCCCACCCCTTAGAAGAGTCGAGCGCTACTATACCTTAGATGATCTCATAGAGGCTCTCATGGATGCTCTTGAAGATGTCGAAAAGCGGAAGCTAAAGGCAAAGAAGAAGGTAGAGATTGAAGAAGAAATCTTTGTTGTTGATGACTTCAGAGTTGACATCGAAAAGCACGTGAATAGACTGTATGCGATTGTTAAGAAGCTCTATGAGGAAACGAAGGAAAAGATAAACTTCTGGGAGCTTGTGTTTGACCCAAGTCCAAAAATAGTTGCAAGGACTTTCCTCTACCTGCTGTTTTTAGCAAACATGGGGAAGGTTGACCTTATTCAGGAGGAGCCATTTGGAGATATATACGTCGTTCCACTGGAAGCTTGAGGATTGGTTTCTTCTTCCAAAATTCTCTCTTTTCTCTTTGCCGGTCTTAGAGTTATTGCCAACAGCGGAGGTTCATCTCCAATGTAGAGCGCTTTCTTTTCCTTGTTTATGTAGAAGTAGTATCTACCCTCAGGAATTTGCTCCAGAAATTTCTTGGGTGTTGTAACTTTTGTAAACTTCTCTTTCCCCCAGAAAACACACTCGTAAGTCTCATTGATATCTCTGACTCTTTCCATAATTTCATTAAAACTCAAGAACTCGGCATCGAGTCTGGTACATACAAGAGATTTCCTTTTATCGGTGAAGATGATGATTTTTTCATTAACCTCAATCCTTTCTGCATTTTTGAGGAAATCCAAAAGTGCAGAATAAACTCGCTCAAGCTTTCTCCTCTTTGACAGCCTTTTGACAATTCTCTGCTTTGCATGGTTCGTTAGAAGCATGGGTTAAGTTTGGAAGGCAAGTTTAAAAATATGACGTGTCCGGAGTTTTTTAGTTAAACTTTTTATTAGAAAAGTTTGTTATGGTGCCGGGGCGGGGCTTCGAACCCCGGATCTCCCGGTTTCTCAGGCTCCCTCGAAGGGGAGTCGCCCTATGAGCCGGGCGCTTTGACCAGGCTAAGCTACCCCGGCACGCCCGCATATACCTCCTTGTGATGCATTTTTAAATCTTTCGTTGTGTTAAATACTCTCCAGCATCAGCTTAAGCAGCTTTTCATCGTTAACTGCTATGATGTTCAGCTTTTCGGAGGCGCTTAAGTCAAATTTCAGCTCCTTCCCGGTGTCATCAGTTATTATTGCTCCGGCTTCTTTGGCTATTAAAGCACTCGCCGCTATGTCTGTCGGCCTCACGTAATTCCTAATGTCTAAAACTCCATCAAGAGAACCTTTTGCCAGATAAGCAAGCTCTATCGCAATGGCTCCAAGCACTCTGACTCTCTTAACTTTGTTTATCAGTCCTACTCCTCTTCCCCTCGTGTAAAAGCTTATCGCTATTGCTTTCTCGTTGAGTTCCCTAACATGAATTGGTCTACCATTGAGGTAAGCACCTTCTTTAGGAATTCCCTCATAAACGCTCTTTGTCATGAATTCATAGAGCATTGCATACTCTGGCTTGCTGCCCTTGAATACAGCAAGACTGAAGCCGAAAATTGGAATGCCGTGGATGAAGTTGAACGAACCATCAACGGGATCAATCACAACTGTATAATCACTTCCAACATCAATATTCCCAATTTCTTCGCTGACAATATTCACATCAAGGGGTTTTAGTGCGTTAAGAACAACATCCTCGGCGATCTTATCAACGAGCTTTGTCTTATCTCCGCTGGGACTAACTCCAATGACTTTTCCACCCTCAGGCTTACCAAAAAGAGGAAGTATTTCCTTTTCAACTTCCTTTGCAATACTCAGGGCAATTTCATTCCACTCATACATTTCATACATTTTCAAACCCCCATGAGCATTCTTAATAGATTTCTCGTTCCCGGGGCAAATCCGAGAATAAAAATCACCATTTTGATGAAATCCATAAGCTCTCTGTCACTTTCGGTTTCTTGCAGTTCTTTCATGAGATAGAGTGCTATCGTCAGGGTTACAAATTTTAAAAGATACATAACTGCCGCTGTTCCAGTTAGATTCATCAGAAATCTTGGAAGGACATGCTGCTCCCAATAGCCCATGAACTGGATTCCAACAAAAGTAGTCGTTGCATCATAAAAATGGGCATAGAAGAGGTAGCTGTTTTCTCTGACGAGCTCAATTTTTTTACTCATCAAATAAATAACGCTCTCCGCTATTATTACAGCTGGAATGAAATACTTCAGCATAATCCAAGTGAAGTGGAGTTTATCTAAGTGTGTCAGCAGCATGACGAAATCAAAGCCTACCAGCGTCCAGCCGAAGTAGAGAAACACCTTTCTCCAGTCTTCAAAGAGCTTATGTGTAATGAGCAGTGCAGTGAATGTTATTACCCCCACAACCACATATATTCCGGGAGTCACCGTCAAATACGTTCTTGGGTATATGGTCGCATCAGTTAATGCCCTTGTAAATGCTCCAAATATCATGTAAGGGATTAGTGCTCTAAAAAATGCGTTGTCGTATTTTATTCCCAGCCGTTTTAGGATTTTATAAACTCCTAAGGCCGCTATTCCCAAAATGATTGCGTAGGTTAGTGTGTTAACGACGTTATAGCCAGTGTTGTATTTTATCGGGTTCACAAAGTACTCCTGGAATACCTCACTTACCCCCATTTAATCACCACTAAGAGTTTACCCTTTCCAATTAAAGCTTTTCTTTCAAGAGCCACTTCCACAGCGGTACGAATTTTATCCCATCCTTTTCATCTTCATAGTCCCATGTAATAACGGTCTTCTCTGCATTCAGCTTTTGCCCGGCTTTCTCCAGCGCCTCCATCTCTCTTGGCTTTATATCATCTTTATCTCTTGCATAAGTTACCTGAATCATTTCAGTGGGAGCACCTTTCTCGACAATAACGAAGTCAACTTCCCTGTGATTCTTGTAGTAATAAACTTCCCTCTCTCTCCTCTTTAGTTCAAGGAGTACGACAAGCTCCATCAGCCTACCTACATCTGGAGTGAACGAAAACATTCTTGCAAATCCCATATCCACGGGATAAACCTTGGGAATTGAAAGCTCGGAAGTTTTCAACGAGTAGCTGAACTTTCTCAGGAGAAAGATGCTCATGGAGTCCTCAATGTAGCTTAGGTATTCATATAGGATACCCTTGCTTACTTTAATTCCCTGAGACTTCAGGGTATTGTAGAAGCCGTGAACGCTGAACTCCTTTGAGAATGAACACATAAGGGAGCGGATTAACAGCTTCATAACGTGCAGATTCCTAACGCTGTATCTTTCCACGATGTCCTTGTAGATGACCATATCCAAATACTCCCTGAGAAGCCTTTCCCTGATTGTCCCATCTTCCTCAAGCACCACCCTTGGAAAGCCGCCCCAGGTTAGGTATTCAAGAAGCAGAGATTTTACCCGAGCTTCTTTTTTTGAGCTCAACGGCTTTTTATAGGTGAATTTCCTGGCTTTCAGGAATTCTCGAAAGCTGAATGGCAAGAGGATATAGCTTAAAGCCCTTCCTCTCAGCGATGTCGCTATCTCCTTGGAGAGGAGCTTTGAAGAGGAGCCAGTTACAAAGACGTGATAACCTTCGTCGTTGAGGTATCTCACCATCTTTTCCCATTTGAGAACGTTCTGCACTTCATCGAGAAAAATATACTGAGGCTCCCCGAAAGATTCGCGGTGAAGCTTCAGGACGTCAATGATGTCTTTAGCCTCAAATCCCTCAAAGATTGGATGCTCAAAGTCTATATATATTATGCTCTCCCTTGGGAGGTCTCTCATCAGCTGGTAAAAATAAAAGGTTTTTCCACTTCTTCTCGGTCCAATGATTGATATAACGTAGTCCTTTTTTATGGGGGTTTTTAGTTCCCTCTCAATCAGTTCTGGAAGCTTCTTTTCCTGAAAATCCGCCAAATACTGAAGCACGAGATTTTTGTTCAGCATGGTTTTTTATATGAGGAAATAATATTTAAATTTTTCCTTTTATATGAGGAAATAACGATAAGAAAAGAAAGCTACCTAATCCTAACCATAACTTTGTGTACGAGTATGTCCGTTTTCTCTATTAGCTCCGTTGGGATTTCGAGCCCTTCTTCGAGGCGGAGCTTGAACTGTTTCGCAAGCATTTCAAATTCCTGCTTGAGCTCTCCACTCGTCAGCATTGTGAAATCACTCGCGTACTTGTAAGCGCCAGTTAAATTGCCCATCTTAACGCTCATCACAAGCAAATTCCCAAGGTAGTAAATAATCAAACGCTTGTCCCCCATCGTCCTGCTCCTTTTCAGCTCACGCCTGAACTCTATTCCAAGGTAGCTGGCTAAATCGCTCTGAAGCTCCGCCGCACTCTCGTATCTGTCTTCCTTGTGCTTCGCCAGCATTCTAAGAATTATTGGCTCAACATCCCCGGCATCAGGATTGAGCTCGCCCGGCTTGTTCGGTTCCTCATTCATTATCATGAACATCAGTTCAAATGGGTCGTCGCTCTCGAAGGGTAATTTTCCAGTAACAAGCTGATAGAAGATGATGCCAAGCTGATAAATATCAGTCCTCTCGTCGGTGGACGATTTGCTGAACTGCTCTGGAGCAGCGTAAAGGGCTGTAAAGCTCGTTGTAGTT
>CAZTOS010000008.1:0-47081 GCA_964615185.1 uncultured Thermococci archaeon | reverse complement strand
CCATTGTTATTGCCTTGGTTGGGCATTCGTTAGCACAAATACCACAGCCCTTACAATAGTCGTAGTCTATCGCCACATAACCATCTTCTTTGATGTAAATTGCCGGTTCTGGACAGAACTTCCAGCAGATATAACACTTGACACACTTGCTCTCATCGACTATTGGAATGAAAGTTCTCCAATCACCAGTGAAGTTTATGAGTGTAGTGCCAAGGGTTAGAGGCACCTCTGGGTATTCATCAACAGATTTAAACACAAGCTTTTTCGCTTTTGCCTTCTTCTCCCCAAATAAAGTATTCAAAGTATTCACCCCTAAAGGATTTTAAAGGAAAGAAATCAGAGTTCGTAAACAACAGTCTTCTCAAAAGCTTCCCTTGCAGCCTTTGCGTTCTTCTCTCCAAGTTCACCAGAGAACGTGTCCTTAATAGCTTCCTCAACTTTGTCAATGCTGACGATTCCTGTTGCTTTCGCAACTGCTCCAAGAATTGAAGTGTTTGTAATTGGTAATCCAAGAACCTCAAGGGCTATGGTCGTTGCATCCACTAAAGCCAACTTTGCTGGCTTCTTTTTGAGTTTCTCTAAAACTTCTTCCTTGCTCTTCTCTGTGTTAATTATGACAATTCCACCCTCTTTTAGACCTGCCGTGACATCAACGGTCTCTAAAAGTGATGGGTCTAAAACCACAACAATATCTGGCTCGTAAATCTGGGTTTTTATTCTGATTGGCTTGTCATCAATTCTTGTAAATGCTGTAACCGGTGCTCCTCTCCTCTCAACACCGAAAAATGGGAATGCCTGAACATATTTGCCCTCCAAGAAAGCTGCCTCAGCTAAAATGTTTGCGGCAGTAACTGCACCTTGTCCACCTCTACCATGAAAACGAACTTCTATCATCATCTTTGCCCCCTAAAGTTTTTCGATATTAGTTTTGAGAGAATGCATTTATTTAGTTTTCGGTATAGAAAGAAGAAGCTTTCGGCAAGTGTCTTTGGGTAAGAGTGAACATGCTTTGTGGTTGGTGTCTATAAAAGAACACCAAACATCATTAAAGTGATACTTTACATTTGTAAAAACGGGTGAACTTCCCAAAATGGTCGTTCCACTCGATTTCCATTTAAGGGAGAACAATATTTTTAAATGGTGCATCTCACTATATAGACTATATACTCTATAGATGCAGCAGTGCGAGGTGAAACTATGAACGGAATAGTAATAGCAGCACTTGCAGTTGGTTTTTACATTGCCTGGAACATAGGGGCAAATGACTCGGCAAATGCTATGGGAACAGCAGTGGGTGCTGGAGTTTTAAGCTTCAGACAGGCCACATTTACAATTGCAGTATTTGTTCTTCTTGGAGCTTACCTTAAAGGTTACAAAGTAATGAAAACCGTTGGAAAAGGAATTGTGCCCGAGGGATACCTAACAATTGAGATGGCCATTATAGCTCTTTTAGCTGCTGGAGTTTGGGTTACCATTGCAACAATTAAGGGACTTCCGGTTTCTACAACTCAAGCTATAGTTGGAGGAGTTGTGGGAGTTGGCTTGGCAATTCATGCTCCCATAAAGTGGTTCACACTCACCAAGATCGCCGCGGCATGGGTGGTTTCCCCAATCGTTGCTGGTATTCTTGCAATGATTTTGTACAAGTTTTATGGATATCTAATCAATCAGATGAAAAGCCTCGGACGTATTGAGATTTTATACAAATGGCTGGCTGTTCTTGGTGGTTCCTATATGGCATTTAACTTTGGTGCAAACGAGGTGGCAAATGCAACAGGACCATTGGTTGGAGCTGGATTTCTGGCACCAAAAGTTGCAGGCATCTTTGGTGCAATAAGCTTAGCCTTGGGTTCTCTAACGTTCAGCTATGCTGTAATGTACACCGTTGGAAAGAAAATAACAGCTTTAGGGCCAGCTTCAGCTTTTGCCGCACAGTTTGGCTCAGCTATTGCTGTAAGTTTAGCCAATATATTAGGGTTGCCCGTTAGTTCAAGTCAGGCGATAGTTGGTGGTGTTGTGGGAGTTGGCTTAATAACAGGAGAGGGGATTGACAAATCAACTATAAAAGATATTATCTTTGGATGGGTTGCAACGCCAACGACAGCCATAATAATCGCCTTGATAATATTTCACGTATTCAGATTTGCGGGAATGATTTAGCTTTTCTCATTGTACTTTTACTGGCAAATATCTCACTTCCACCCCTAACTTTGTTAAACTCTTAATCATCCCAACTTGAATATAAGCCAGAATCTTCGTAAATTCCCCATATTCAACACTCATAACTTCTCCGATTGAGTTTATCAGAGCAACTACCTGTGAAACTTTATCCCTCTCTCTAACAATTATTTCAAAGGGTTTATATTTCGGCAGTGTAATAATTACCCTCTCAAGAGCATTATAAAGCTCTTCCAGCTGATTCAGCTTTGCTGATATGCTGACAACATCAAAAATAACAACTCCCCTTTTATCTGCAAGCTCTTTAATTGCCCTCTTTTTATCTTCAACATCAACCTTTGTCGTTAAGTCCTGTTTATTTAGAACCACGATTATCGGCTTGTCCAATGCTTTGAGCTCCCTCAAAATTTTAAGAGAAGCCAAAAACTTCCTCCTGATTTCATTCCATGCTTCACTCACATCCAAAACGAGAAGGACTATATCAGCTTTCGTTATCTCCTCAAGGGTTGAATGAAATGCCTCAACAATAAAAGGTGGCAGGTCGTCTATAAACCCCACTGTATCTGTCACCAGCACTCTCTTCTGATTAACCTTAAACCTTCTTGTTGTAGTGTCGAGGGTTGTGAACATCTGGTCTTTGGCTGGGATTTCCTCTCTCGCCAAAGCATTCAAAAGCGTGGATTTTCCAGCATTGGTATATCCAGCTAAGGCAATTAGGATAAACCCCACTTCTTCTCTTCGTTTCCTTTTAACTTCTCTGTCCTTTCTAACCCTCTCAAGTTCCCTCCTTATTTTGCCCATTCTGTAACGGATGTGCTTCAGATACTGGTGAATCTGATACTCACCCATACCCTTAAAACCCGGTTGCTCACCCATCTTTGCTCTCCTAATTGCCTCTCTAACGAGAGGTAGCTCATATCTCAAATTAGCAAGCTCAACTTGAAGCTTTGCCTCTTTAGAATGGGCTCTCTTTTCGAAAATTTCAAGAACAAGCTGCCACTTGTCTATGATACCAACTCTAAGCTCCTTTGCGATGTTAAAAGCCTGAGATGGTGTAAGTTGGTTTGCAAAAATTATCTTGTCTGGTTTAAGTTCTTCTATCAGTTTTTTGATCTCTTGAAGTTTTCCTGGACCGATATTGTACTTCGGATGCTCCTCCCTAACTTGCTCAACTATTGTAAGAACTTCATAACCCGCACTACGCAGAAGCTCTTCAAACTCTGCTTTATTCACCTTTCTTCTTGGTGAATGCCTGATGACTCCAATTACCTTCATCAAATCGAGCTAATATGTAGGGGTTTATATCCTTTTGGAAGAAAATATGATATTAAAAAGGGACATTTAAGTCTCTTGAAGCTTCAGAATAGCCTCCGCCAAATCCCCCTTAGTTTCTTCCAATGCTTTTTTGGCAGTTTCGTAATCAACACCAGTTTGCTCCATGACAAGCTTGATATCTTCTTCTGGAATATTCAACACTTCCCTGACTTCTTCCTTACCCACTATCTGATAGCTTTTCTCTCCCATCGCAACAATCGCTGTAACAATTGGTTCTCTGATCACAATTTCCTTATTTTCAAATCGTATCACGACTTCTTTAACCCCTTCAAGCTCTTCCATCTTTATACCAAGTTGCTTCATCATTCTCTTCATCTGCTTCGGACTCATGCCTTTCATTGGAAACATTCACACCACCTACAAAGGCTCGGGAATAGAGGTATTTATAGTTAGCGTGAAAAAGTTATTGAAAAAAGCGATGGCTTTTCTCATTTTGGAAAGTTTGAAGTCTCTTCATTTGATTTAATGATCTTGGCTCTGTATTCCTCATACTTCTTCCTTGCTTCTTCTGCCTTCTCCTTCTCACCAAGATACTCGTAAGCCTCAGCCACATGCTTCCACCACATTGGATCCTCTTCTGCCTCTTTCAAGCAGTATTCGAGGAATTTTTGATAAGCCTCTTTCGCAAGTTCTTCTTTTCCAAGCTTTCTTGCTATGTTCCCAACATCTTCCCAGAATACTCCCTCTTCTTGAGCTTCCTTCATATAATAGTCCAAAGCTCTCTGCCATGCTTCCTTAGCTTTTTCCTCGTTTCCGAGTTCCTCATAGAGCTTTGCCACATCCTCCCAGAACCAAGGCTCCTCCTCAGCATAGCGTTCCAAAGCCTTTGCAGCCCTCTCCATGTTTCCAGCTTTTTTCCAATACTCATGGGCTTCTTTAAGATAGTATGTGTCCTTTTCCTTCTCATAGAGTTGCTCATAAATTTCGGCGGCTTTCTCGTATTTCTCAGCTTTCTCATATGCCCATGCCGCACTTTCCATCCAGCCAAGCTTTTCATACATTTCAGCGGCCTTTAAGTAATTACCTTTTTTCTCGTACTTTCTGGCAGCTGCTTTATATTTGCCCATTTTTTCAAGCTTTTCTGCAGAGCGGAATCTGTCTGCCAAACCCAAGTCTGGTTCGCTGATATACCATATCCCAAAAGCCAATCCCAAGACGAACAGAACAATTATTCCCCCAACGATCTTAAGCTTCTGCCAAGTTATGCTCAAATAAGTTGCATAGGCACTGAGTGCTGTTGGCACCAGCAGATAAACCGCATACTTCCAGCTTTCTGCATAAAGAGTCAACACAAGGAAGAAGCCAAGCATCAGGGTTAAACCCAAAAATCCTAAACTGAGAACAATCCTAACGAGCATCCAAAAGCCCCATTTATAAACTATCCCCCCAGCTATCGCAATTATTAGTGCCAAAAATCCTATTATGTAAAGCTTTAGCTTGTCCATCCTTTCACCCCCTCTATCTCAAGTAAAATCTTCTTGTACTCCTTTTTTGGTGTATAACTACCTAATCCTGATTTTAAAACAACCCTATGACATGGAACGATTATTGGATATGGATTTCTCTTCATTGCATTCCCTATAGCTCTTGGAGATGTTGACAGCATTCTGGCAAGTTCTCCATAGGTTATAACGGTTCCTCTTTTAACTTTTTTTGTTAAGACTTCATAAACCTTCCTTTCAAAATGAGTGATACCTCTAAGGCTCAGAAATCTCAGGGCATCTTGGTTTTCAGTATCACCAACCAACACATTATAAACAATCTTTGGGTAATCCGTTTTTTCTTCAGCTAAATCTACTGAAACCTTTCTACGTTCAAGAAGAGTTTTTAATGAGTTTATTCTCTCCATAAGGTATTCATATCCATCAAAAGAAAAAGTTATTCCATTAATTTTCTCCTCAAACACTACAGCGATCCAAATTTCCCTTCCAAAGATTTCAAATTTTTCAATGCTTATCATTTCCACACCTCTTAATTTTTTCAATTGCCAGCCTTAAAGGACCATATAAAGAGTAGATCTCCCTTGCATATATGAACGATCTCCCAATGACACGGCGGAACATTATGGTAAAATATTTTCGCCTTATTGGGTCTTTCGGATAATTTAGAGTTTCCAAAAGTTCACTCCAGTATTTAACTAAAATGTCCTTCTCTTCTTTGGTAGCTTTTCTTAAATGCCTGTTTTCTTCTGCGGGAGTTTCTGTTTTTACCTTCTGCTTGTAAATCTCATAGAGAACAACAGCAACAGCATGGCTTAGGTTCATTATCGGATATTCCTCGCTTGTTGGTATAGTTACTGTGAAGTCCATTTTTTCAAGTTCTTCATTGCTTAATCCTTTGCTCTCTCTGCCAAAGAAAATCCCAATCTTGCCACTATAAAGAAAAGCTCTCTTTGCGAATTCTTCAGGGTTTATGGGGGTTCTCTCGGGAAGATAAACTTTGCCGCTTATCCCTGTTGTTCCTACAGCTACATCAACCATTTTCAGTACCTCGTCTATGGTCTTGACTATTTTCGCATTTTCCAAGACATCTTTAGCATGCATAGCAAACTTGTACGCCTCACCAGTAAGTTCTGGTGGATTAACTAATATGAGCTCTCTAACTCCAAAATTCTTCATAGTTCTTGCAACAAAACCAATGTTCATCTGATACTCTGGCTCCACCAAAATTACCACGACTTTCATTTTTATCGGAAAGGATTTAAGGTATGGGATTAAAAATGCTTGCGGTGAGAGAATGAAAAGAGGGATTGCAGTATTCATTTACCTTCCAGCTTTTGTAATCTCACTTTACATGCTGCTTGGTATTGGGATGGTAATTCTAACAAATGAGGCAATAGTTTTGGGAAAAACTGTAGAAGGAAATACCTTGCTCATGATGGAGGCACCAATTATTGCCTTAGTTCTCCTATCTCTATCATACCTAAGGGGGAAAGCGAGATTTTTTGCTGGCATCTCTCTATTTTCAGCATTTGCCTTAATGATAGTTCAAAGGGCAGATATTATCATCCCCACGCTTTTACTTGCCGGGCTCGTGCTTTCTTTATTTGCACTCATGATTGGTTTTCCAAAAGACAAGCAGCAAGTTAGCTTGAATGAGAGGATAATAAATGCTGTCATAGGAGTAGCATCCATATTTGCACTGGTAGAAGCATGGAATTTTGTCTGGCCTGGTGAGGTAAAGCCGTTAATATTTCTGCTCGGGGCAATTGGTGCTTTACTGATGTTTTTCAAGAACAGGGTAATATCAAGCGGTGGAATTCCTCTCTTAGTAACTTTTTACTGTTCAGCCGCATACGCTCTATATGCGCTCAACTCCAATCCACGAATAAGCTGGCAAACTTTTTGGGCAGCCTCAGTTGTTCTGATTGCATATTCCCTAATTCCCTTAAGAAAGCTTTTGAGGTGAGAAAATGGAAATTTGCGTACTTGGAGCTGGTTCAATTGGTTCTCTTTTTGGTGCTCTATTAGCAAGAGCTGGAAATGATGTAACACTCATAGGACGAGAGGAACACGTGAGAGCAATAAATGAGAAAGGACTAAAAATCGTTGGTGTTGAAGAGTTCACGGTTCATCCAAAAGCTGTAACTTATGCTCCTGAATATGAACCAGATTTGATAATATTGGCAACAAAATCATATTCAACAGCCTATGCTTTGAGCTGTGCCAAGCACTGCATTGGAAAGAAAACATGGATTTTGAGCATACAAAATGGGCTTGGCAATGAAGACTTGGCATTAAAATATACAAAAAACGTTCTTGGGGGGATAACGACAAACGGGGCAATGCTTGAGAAGTGGGGAGTTGTTAGATGGACAGGTAAAGGAATAACAAAAGTTGGAGTTTATCCTAAGGGAAAGAAGGAATTTGCTGAAAAAGTGGTCAAAGTGTTTAACGATGCTGGTATTGATACTCAAGTAAGCGAGAACATAATAGGATGGAAATGGGCTAAGACAGTGGTAAATTCTGCCATTAATCCTGTTGGAGCTCTGCTTGAAGTTAAAAACGGATTTTTGCTTGAGAATGAACACTTATTGACTGTTCTAATGGAAATTGTAAAAGAGGGCTGTAGGGTTGCGATGCAGTGGGGAGTTGAGTTTGAAGAGCATCCCCTCGAAATCCTCATAGATACTCTTGAGAGAACCCGCGAGAACTACAATTCAATGCTCCAAGATTTAAAGAGAGGCAAAAGAACAGAAATTGACTATATAAACGGCAAAATAGTTGAATATGCAGAAAACATTGGGCTTTCAGCTCCAATGAACAATCTGCTTTGGGGACTAATAAAGGCAAAGGAGTTATTAACGCAAAGTAAATAAAGCAACTTGCGGATATTAATGTGGGGGATAAAGAATGCCAATATTTGGAGGAAAGGAGAGCAATGTATTTGAGACAATAAACAGGCATTTGGAAATGGTAGGACTTACATTGGAAAAATTCAACGAGATGATAAGGATTTACCTTGATGGAGACTTCGAAAAAGCAGAGGATTTGATGAGAGAAGTAGAAAATTATGAAAGAAAGGCAGACACCCTCAGAAGGGAGATAGAAACCATGCTATATCAAGGAGCCTTTCTTCCTGCAAATAGAGGGGATTATGTTAGACTTTCTGAACTAATAGATAACACAGCTGATGCTGCTGAGAGTGCAGCTCATGTCCTAATTCTTGCAAAGCCAAAGGTTCCAAAGGAGCTTAAAGAGGAAATTATGCAACTTGTAGAGGCTTCATTAAAAACTTATGAATACGTAAGAAAGGCAGTTGAACTGCTGAATGAGGATGTTAATGAAGCGCTTGAGTATGCAAAGAAAACAGAAGAGCAGGAAGAAAATGCAGACAAGCTTGAATATGACATCCTTAAAAAAATGTTTGAAAGCGAAAAGATAACAACCTATGCGAAGTTGATATGGAATCAGGTTATAACTAAAATCGGAGATATTGCAGACAGGGCTGAAGACGCTTCAGACCAAGTTATGCTGATGGCAATAAAGAGGAGGGGTTGAGATGAAGGTTTTGGTTGCGGCTCCATTGCATCCAAAGGCTATTGAGCTTTTAAAGAGTGAAGGATTTGAGGTTGTCTACGAGGAATATCCCGAAGAGGATAGACTTATCGAGCTTGCAAAAGATGTTGATGCCATAATCGTTAGGAGCAAGCCAAAAGTTACAAGAAAGGTCATTGAGGCTGCAGAGAAGCTCAAGGTAATTGGAAGGGCTGGAGTTGGTTTGGACAATATTGACCTTGAAGCTGCCAAGGAAAAAGGAATTGAAGTTGTAAATTCACCAGCGGCATCCAGCAGAAGTGTTGCAGAACTAACTTGGGCTCTAATTCTGGCAGTTGCAAGAAAAGTTGCTTTTGCTGATAGAAAGATGAGGGAAGGGATTTGGGCAAAGAAGCAGTGTATGGGAATTGAACTTGAAGGTAAGACGATTGGAATTATAGGATTTGGAAGAATCGGCTACAACGTTGCAAAGATAGCAAAGGGCTTTGGAATGAGGATTCTTCTCTACGATGTCATCAAGAATTATGAGAGAGCCGAAGAGGTGGGAGGAAAGTTCGTTGAGCTTGAGGAGCTTTTAAGAGAAAGCGATGTCGTGACAATTCACGTTCCACTGTTAGACAGCACATACCACTTAATTGATGAGGAAAAGCTCAAACTGATGAAAAAGAGCGCGATTCTAATTAACCCAGCGAGAGGGCCAATAGTTGATACAGAAGCATTAGTTAAAGCTCTTAAAGAAGGCTGGATTTATGGAGCGGGATTGGATGTATTCGAGGAAGAACCACTTCCAAAGGACCATCCACTCACCAAACTTGATAATGTTGTCTTGACCCCGCACATAGGAGCAAGCACTTGGGAAGCTCAAGAAAGAGCCGGCGTTCAAGTTGTAGAGAAGGTCATAGATATCCTTAAGCAGGGGGAAGAGTGATATCCTCTAAATTTTTCTTAATATTTTCTTTTTATGCGAAATCTTTAAATAGACAGCCTTATCTTTCATCAATGGGTGTGGGCCGGTAGCTCAGCCTGGGAGAGCGCTGCCCTCGCAAGGCAGAGGCCGCGGGTTCAAATCCCGCCCGGTCCACCACACGTTTCTTAATAATTCCCCTAAGTATACCAAGACATAAAATTTGGCATTTTATCATCACAAACGTTAATAAACTTCGCAACGTAATAATACACGGTGATATTTGTGGAAGTTGAGTTGTTAAAAAAACTTGTTTCTATACCATCCCATTTTGGGGAAGAGAAAAGGATTTCTGAATTTATAGCATCATTTCTCGAACTATATGCAAAAGTTGAAACACAAGAGGTTGAAGGATTTGGGAGCAATGTAATCGCATATTTAAAAGGTGTAAAAAATACTGTTGTGATTAACGGTCATATGGATACTGTTGGATTAAGCAACGGGTGGACAAAAAACCCGTGGGGTCAAATTGAAGGGGACAAGTTTTATGGCCTTGGAAGCGCAGATATGAAAGGTGGCTTAGCAGCATTAATGAGTGCTTTCGTGGAAATCGCTGAACTCTCTCGACGTGAAAGACCCAATGTAATATTCACCGCAGTTGTTGATGAAGAGGGGTATTCCCGAGGTGCTTGGGAGTTAATTAAGAGCAAAAAGCTTGAAAAAGCTGATGTCGCTCTACTGGGTGAACCTACTAACGAAAAACTTATGCTTGGTGCAAGAGGGAGGTTTGTAATTCAGATTGAAGCTTTTGGCAAGAAAGCCCATGCCGCAAGGCCTGAAGAGGGTATTAATGCAATAGAAGAGCTTTCAAAATTACTTGCAAATTTAAACAAGGCAAGATTAAGAAAACATCGAAAATTAGGAAAAGGAAGTTTCTGCACACTTGAGATTAAAGGGGAAGCGGATGGACTTAGTGTTCCCGAGTATGCAAAAGCAATAGTTGATAGACATACAGTGGTCGGGGAAGACTGGGAATTTGTTAGGGAAACACTTGAAAAGCTTGCTCAAAGGCTTGAAATAAGAGCACAGCTGAAAATCGAAAAATTCAGGCGACCCACTCCAGAAATGCTCCCATACTATGTTAAGGAGAACATAAAGTTTGTAAAAACCTTTAAACAGATTTTCAAGCAAACTACTGGTGAGAATATTGAAATTAGTTATGGAAAAAGTGTTGGAGATTTCAACTACTTTGGCACTTACTTAGGAAAGCCGACGCTGGTTTTTGGCCCAATCGGGGGCAACTGGCATTCTGCTGATGAGTGGGTCAGTATAAGCTCAGTAAAGAGAGTTAAGGAAATATATGTGAGCTTTTTGAAAGCCTTGGTTTGATCCCCTTTTCTTTCAAGAAGTTTATAACTGTTAGTTAGGAGTTAAGTATGGGGGTTGGGTATTGAAGGAAAACATTATCAAAGCAGTTGTTGAAGCCATCCAGCTGGCTGTGACAAGTCTTCCCAAAGACGTTGTTAACGCAATAAGAGAAGCATATGAGAGAGAAGAAAGCAAAATTGCAAAATTTAACCTCGAAAACATTCTCAAATCGATTGAAATCAGCAAAACTGAGAAAATCCCAATCTGCCAAGATACTGGGACGATAACTTTTTTCGTTGAAGCAGGGATTAAAAATCCGTATCTTGGTGAAATTAGAGAAATTTTAGTGGAAGCGACGAGAAGAGCTACACGGGAAATTCCTCTAAGACCCAATGCTGTTGATATTCTCACAAATAAAAATTCCGGAGATAACACCGGTAGATTTGTCCCAATACTCCACTGGGAGCTGGTTGATGGGAGTAGGATTAGAATCGCAGTTCTGCCTAAGGGTGGCGGGAGTGAAAACTGCTCGGCTTTGGCAATGCTGAATCCAAGTGAAGGCTTTGAAGGCGTTAAACGTTTTGTTTTGGAGAGAGTTAGAGAATGTGGAGGTAAACCCTGTCCACCAATAATCCTTGGTATAGGAATCGGAGGAAGTGCAGATTTAGCTTTAAAGCTTGCTAAAAAAGCCCTTTTTAGACCTCTTGGAGTGAGACACGATAACAAAAGGATTTCCCAGCTCGAGGAAGAAATTCTCGAAGAGGTTAATTCACTTGGAATTGGGCCAATGGGCATGGAAGGCAAAACAACCGCTTTAGATGTCAAGATAGAATACGCTCACAGGCATCCGGCTTCCCTACCAGTTGGATTAATAATTCAGTGCTGGGCTCACAGAAAAGCATTCATTGAGGTTGATAAAAAAGGAAAAGCTAAGGTTTGGCAGTGATTTTTGAGATATCAAATACCTTCCCAAGTTCCTCCAAAACAGCATCATAAAGCCAGCTGTACTCTTTCAATTTCTCCTTTCCAATTTCAAAATACTCTTTTCCATCTTCTCCGTTAAGCTCCTTAACTGCTCCTAAAAAGATGTATCCAGCCCAACCAAGAGGATAATTTGTGCTTTGGGCGATTCTTACCATTTCTTTAGCATCTTTCTCGGCTTTGTTTAAGTTTCCCAGACCAATATGAGATACACATCTATAGGAAAGAGTATCGGTTGCTCTACGGTAATTCCTGACCTTTAAAAAATACTCTACAGCTTTATCTGCATATTCAATAGTCGTTTTGTAATCATTCAGATGGAAATATGCCTTCATTAGCTCCATGTAAGCCAGGTGCTCCATAAATATCAGGTTGTAGGCTTTCGCAATATCTAATGCCTGAAGATAATACTTAACGGAATCATCAAATTTTTCCATCTCTCCGTATATATCACCAATATGAAGGAGAACAAGACTTTCAGCCTCTGGATACGATCCCATTTTCCTTAATATCTCGAGCTCCTTAAATGCACTTTCGAGGGCTTCTTTGGGCTTTTCCAGATAGTAATAGAGCTTTGTTAGCTCAATATAATACCAGAACTCGATCTCTGGGTCATTGCTATTTTTTGCAATGCTCTCAAGCTCTTTCACATATTTTTCAGCTTCCTCGAAGTTGTTGAGCTCCATATAGACGTCCGCTAATATGCTGATGGTATCTGCCCTGTGAATACCCTCTAACTTATTCTTAACTTCAAGCCACAGCTTAAGTGCTTTCTTAAAGAAACCCTTATGGAAGTATATACGGCCAAGCTCTTTTTTCGCATAGGGATTTTCTTTAATCTGAAGGAGAATCTTCATGTAGGCATCTGGGAAATCCTGAATTACCCGTTTGAATCTCCTTATCCTCAGTTCAACGAGGAATTTGATTTTTTCTTCATCACCAAGCTTAATTGCATATCTAAATGCCGTCAAGAAATTTTTGGCAGTTCTCTTTTTCAACAGATAATCCAAATACCTTAGATAATATTCCCTCTCCTCAATTTCTCTCACTTCCTTTGCAAAGCCCTTGAGCAGGTCATGAAGAAAGTAAACCTCACCCCTCTTCTCGATTATCCCCTTGTTTAGCAAGGAGTACAGAACAACAAATGAGTTCTTCTTTCCATATAGTTCTTTAATTGCCTCGTATTCAAGGGGTTCGTCAAATAGGGAGATTACTTGAAGCATCAATTTTTCGTCATCACTTAAACGCTGATAAACCTCGCTGAATAGAAAATCAAAGAAATTGTCTGTGCGTATTTTCTGGTTTTCCTTATATGTCTCTGCAAAGAGAGTTAAAGCTAAAGGATGACCCTTTGTTAGATTGTAGATTTCAACAAACTCAGATGCATCAAGATAGATACCCTTTGCCCTTAGAAGGGTGTACGCATCCTTAAGACTGAGACCTTTTAGTTGGAAATACAAAATATTTTCATTAGCGCCAAGATGTAACCTTTCTCTGGATATTAGAACAAGCCTTCCTTTTCTTACCCTTAGGGCTAAAAATGAAAGCAGTTTAAGTATCTTCTCATCAGAGCACTTATGCACATCATCAACGACAATTTTGGCTTTTGTGTTTTCCACTCCCTCCAGTATCAGTTCAAATATATCTCTTTCCTCCTTACCTTCACTCCTTAGGTATTCCAAAAGCAGGGAATAATTAAGAGTATTTAAAAATAGCCCAATTTGCCAAACAAAATAATCAAAGCTATCAACTTCACTCATCTGATACCAGAAGGCGTCTCCAAAGACCTTTGCCGCCAAAGCAGTTTTTCCAATTCCAGCTATTCCATAAATCACTATCACAGGCTTTTTTGATGATGACAATGTCTTTATTTCAGTTTCCCTCCCAAAGAATGCCTCTACTTTTGGTATCTTACTCTCAAGAAGGGGGACTTCATAACTTTTATCCTCGGAAGTCTTTATTACGACCTCTCCAGGCTCAAAGCTGATCTTAACTTCCCCAACTTTTAAAGAATAAACCCTGATATTCTTCTTTCTAACTCTCACCCATCTTCCTTTGACCAATCCTAATCTTTCAAGCATCCTTAAACGTCTTGAAATATCAGTTTCATCCCTTTGGAGAATTCTCGCGAGCTCTCTGGGGTTAAATGAACCAGACTTGAGAATGGACAAGATCTGGAGATTTACCTCATTAGAAAGCACTTTCATTAGCTTTGGGATATCCATAGTCCCACCTTCTTTAATTTAGTTATGTATCTCAATATTTTTATGTCCATCGCTGATAATAACTTAAAGGGTTGAATAAAGTTAAGAAGGAAAAGAAAATTAATCAATATACCTCTTAAGCAATTTAAGAGCCTCCTTCTCTGTTATATATGCCTTTCTCATGTATATGCTGTACATTATTGGATTAATCATTGAATCATACTTCTCGGCTTCATTGAAGTATATTTCAGCTTGTTCATGGAGAACTAATGCATTTTGCACTGCATCTGTGTTCGTAACATTGGAAAGTAGATTCTCAAATTCTTCCTTTAGCCGCAAGTAGTAAGCTTTCCACATAAGTCCGAGGCTTCTCCATATTGTCATCTCTACTTCTACTGTTTTTTCCTTATTCAGCTGTTCCAATCTCACCTCAATAATGGGATCATCGAAGATCACTATGTAGAGATAATTGCCAAATACTCCAAAATATCCGTATTCTTCCTTCTTTGTTGTCAGCTCATATTTTGTGCTGTTCTTCTCTATTACAACACTGACTGGTCTCATTCCACGCAGAGGAACCATGACCACAGCATAACCCCCTTCTGAAACATTAACTTCCATCGTGATTTTTCTAACATTGTAAACTTCTGCCCCTCTTGTCACCTCTTCACTTTCTTCAAGTGTTCTTTCCATTCTCGCATTGCTGTATATTGCCAACCATGGATTGTCAGATAACCTTCCATCAATAGTTATTTTTCTTTCTCTTGGAAGCGTAAACAATTGGGTTGTTCCTTCAAGCGTTATTGTTATGTCAACCGTGTCATTCTCAACCTCGACTTCGCTCTCAACCTCTCCCGGAATTACTGTAACCGTTGTGTTCCCGTTCTCAATTATTCTGATGCTTGTGTTGACTGCAAAGCTCAAATTAGCCGAGCCGATATTTCCGTAGATATCCGAAGCTGTGACTGTGAGTGTGTGGTTTCCATCTGAGGCTGTAACGTTAGCAATCCAGGCTCCATCAATGAGGGTCATGTTGTAGGAGATGCCATCAAGCTCTGCTTTAACCCACTTAATAGGTGATTCATCGTAAACTTCAGCCTTCACGAAGGTCACATTGTGATCATACGTTTTGCTCTCTGGATATATGATTACTATTACTGGAGGATTGTTATCTGGAACGTGAGTTGCGTTTGCATAGAAGTTCATAATTTCATGGATGAACATCGTGGTGACGTTGTGATCGATTATACCGACTATCGTTGAATTTCTCTCGTAGGTGGCATTGATCCAGCCAAGTTCGACTCCGGGGCTCAAGTTCTCGTCATAGCTTACCCTTACCCATTCTCCCACGTACGTTTCATTGACATGCTCAAACTCATCCATGAACGGCAGTGTAATGTTCGATAGCGTTGTATTAACCCATCTTGCAAACTCCTCCCTGAAGTCATCCCAGCTCGTTGAGTTGTAGAAACCAAAGGTCCTCTCAAAGGTGTACTCTTTAGTTCTGGACACTACAACGCTCGCATACACGACTATCTGCTTCATGAGGCTTGAAGTTGCATTATCATTGTCCCAAACCCTTAAGGTCACGTTGTAAACCCCACCCCTGTGGTAAACATGTGTTGGATTCGCTTCCTCACTCGTGATATTGTCTCCAAACTGCCATAGGAATCTAACGATCTCGCCATCCTCATCGTAACTCAAGCTCGTGAAGTTCACCACCAGATAGTTTGCATTCCAAGTGAAGTTCACCAGCGGTGGTTTGTTTATCCTGAATACAACCTTCTTCTCTGCGATGTTTCCTGCCTTGTCTGTAGCCACGACTTTGAACTCATGGCTTCCATAATCCATTTCAAGTGTCTCTCCGCTTGTTATCGGTGCTGAACTATCATCCAAGTAAGTTTCTACGGAATCTAATGAGATGTCACTAACTGTGAACTCAAACGTTATGTTCCTCGTGTTGTAAGTTCTGTTGAGCGGACTTAGGATTGAGATGTTTGGAGACGTCAAATCAACCAAAAGCCATACTGAAGCGTTTCCTCCATTTCCAGCTTCATCTAATGCTTTTATTGTAAGGGTCGTGTTACCCTCTGGAAGGGACACCGATCCAATCCAGAAGCTGGTTTCAGGAATTCTACACAATTCAACGCTTTCGTTTTCAAACTCTGCCCAAACCCTAACAATATTGCTCTCATCGCTCACCGTGACGTTTATGTCGAATTCTGTAATTCCGTAAATGCCACTTCTCGGTGAGTTAATGGTTATCAATGGGGGTGTAGTGTCAGGCTTTTTGACCTCAACTAAAAGGCTATAGACGTTGTTGCTCTCATTTCTTTCCTCTATCTCATCCTCTGGATCAACTATAAGCGTTATATTGTACCTTCCAATATCCAGGGGCAAGATAACGTTAAAGGTACCCAGCGTTTCATTCAATGTTTTCTCTAAGGTATTATTGACATAAACTGCAAGCTCAACACTTCCATTATAATAACCCCCAAGGTTCTCAATCGTTCCGGATATCGTGACATTTCCAGGTAGAGCTGTAAACTCCACATTAGTTATCTCAAAGTCCGGTACTGCTGGAAGAACTTCAATCTCCGTTCTGTATACGTTGTTAGATTCATCCTTGTCAAGCACCGGCGAATCGGCGAGGTACTCATATCTTATCTCAATATCATAGGTTCCGCTCTGGTTGGGTATCCATGTAAGCATTCCATAATCTGATTCCAAGGGATCAAGTCTTCCAACTTCAGCCGCATCCACCAACGTATTATTTACATAAAGCGTCAAAACTCCCGTCCATGTTTCGGCGTTCCCCTTGTTAGCCAATTCCACTAAGAACAGCATTGGAGCATTTTCGGTTCCCTTTTCATTGCTCCTTATGACATGCATTATTGCTCCGTCAGACATATAAACTTCACGGTTCAAGAGATTCAAATAGCTGAGCACTTCACTTAAGTTCGATCCAACCAAATACATGGCGGTGAGCTCATCCAGCGGTATTGGCAACTTACTCAGGTCAATTATGTACTCAAGCTGGATGCCCGTAACTATACCATAATAACCAGGGTTGTAAAGCGGGATCAAAACAGAGAACTCATTTTCGCTCATTGGGAATATTACTTCTGGGTCAATGGGGACCATGAACTCCCTGTTGATTGCTGGAACGCCTTCAAGGTCAAATACATCAATTCCGTTGAGGAGGAGGTGGAGATCATGAGGAGGAGCTTCTTCAAATTCGCTCACCTTAAGGTTAATGACTGCCCTCTGGATTGCCTTTCTAACTCTCTCCCTATCGAGGGTCTTTCTTAGTATGTATCCTACCATTGGATTGTCAAAGCTTGGCTTTGCAACACCGCTTATGTCCTTCTGGTTGAGGCACCACAAGCTCCCTGATGTTCTGCTGGTGGCCTTCGTCTGAATGTTGTACGTTACGGCTGCCCTGAACCATCCCCCTCCCTCTTTAACAACCCTCCGCCAGTTATCATAGTTACCGTAGAGAGTGGCACCTATAGAAGCTATGGGGATAAGTTTTGATCCTCTTTCTGCCACTTTTGACAGCCTTGCCAATCTACTGAGCCGGGGTTCATCCAGAAGAGTTCTTCGCATGTTCTTTGCTTCTCTTATTATCGTCCACTTAAGGTAGTTCCCAAATTCCTTGCTCTTCATCTTCATTATACTCTCAGCACCTCTAAATCCTGGATTCAGGATGACCTTTGTCTCAGAGGTAGTCTCAATTACTTTAACTGAGGGCAAGATGTCTTCAGAAAGTGCCAGTGCCGTTCTCATCCTCATGAGACTGTCAGGATTCTCCAGTATCAGCAGATCAATTCTTTTGAGGATTTCCTCCATGAGCTCAGTGTCACGCTTTCTCAGGGCACGGCGATACTCCTTTACATACTCAAACAGCTCATTGTAACCAGCAGCAGCGTCCTTAACAAGACCTTCTGCATACTCTTTTATACTTCCAGTAACCTTCTTAAACCCAACAACTCCCATTCCCCACATATCTTTCTTCAACGCTGCTGAAAGGAGATCTGAGGCAAGTCCAGCTGTTCCAACTGCATTTCCAAATCCAGGGATAACCTCCACCGCACACATCACAATTACTCCAGCTTTTGTGTTGGGAGTCAGAATGCCTTCCCTTGCCATAAGATAAAGGGTTTCTCCCCAGTCTTTGGCAGACATGTGTGTTACCTCATAGGCGAAACCCTTCGTCTCACCCCAGAGTTCGCCTCCTGCTTGCACTATGCTCCTCCATACTCCGCCAATGTTCAAAGGATCATCAAGTGACACCTCATATCTGCTGGCCTCTTTGGGAACTATCAAGCTTATGAGTGTAAGTGGGGCCGTTAGGGTGTAGTTCCTTCTGAGGTAGTAGATGGTATTGTTGTCGCTGTCGAACATCTTGAAGGTCAGTGTATCGGTTGTGTTCTCTGTGGTGTAGATCATTAGGGTTAAGTTAACATGGGTCTCATCATATGGGACAACATTGTAAATGAATATTTTCTTGTTCTCGTCGCTCACGGTTTCTTCATAGGTCATGGCTACTATGGAGCCATTGAAGTCTTGTCTAAAGGCGTAGATTGCCGTTCTGGGTAAGGAGGTGAAGTTTGTTGGCGCTGATAGGAACATGAATGGCTTTGAGGTTGCATAGACCATAGAGTTCTCCAGGTAGACCCTGCCCTCATACAGTCCAAACACCAGGTTCGTTACGTTGAATTCTATGTGATCTCCTTTAAATTCTCCCACGTATACCCAACTTGTTGCTGGGAATGAAAGCTTCCTTATCTTTAGCAGAGCCAGCGTTCTATTATTGTAAATCTGGCTCAGATTCGGGAGATAGGCTTTGATTATATATGGTGAATTTAAGAGTACAGTTCCATTATTACCTTCGGAATCGATCATTTCGATTTCTATCTCCTGAGGAAGTATAGTCTTTACCGGTGTCATGTTCACCTCGAAGCTTCTCCACTCGGTCGTTATATCATCGCTAAGTTTCGCCATGTACGAGTATCTCTCCCCTCCCTTTGCAATGATGTGGAATGTTGCCACACCAAGCATGTCTGTTGTGGCATAATCAACGACTTCATCGGTTGAGTTCCTCAGTACAAGCGTTACGTTCATTGAGGACAGCGGAACCCCATATGCCTTAACCCTAACGTAAACCGTGCCTACGAAGTAGGGAGTGCCATTGTAGAGATAGGATGGAACCAAACCGCTTGGATTCGTGGCTGGATTGTGGTCCGGATAGAAGAACTCCACTGTGATGTTTGGTGTAATCTTGAATACCTTCTTTCCTTCCGGAACTTCGAAACTTAATGTGAAATTGCTCTCCTGATTTGCGCCGGTTAGCCTTATCACCTCGGTATGTGAGGTGAAGTTCTCGCTCAAAACTGGAGTTATCTTAACGACGACTTTCTCCTCTTCCCTGAAGTTGAAGTGAAGCAGCTCAGGGTCAACGACGACTTTATCGCTGTGGTGCAGATAGAAGTCGGTTATGTTACCTCCATTGTTTATCAGCTCCACGGTCTTTGTTAGGGTGTAGGGGTTCTCATCTATTATGTTGTAGGTTATGTTGAAAACAACGGGCTCAAGCTCAACCCTAACTATTGCATAATCCTTGATCCCTCTCTCATCTTGGAGAGATACCAATAGGGCGTAGTTCCACTGCCTCGCATCCTGGAAGTGCATGCCCAAAGTTAGGGAGGTATTTGAATGAGCGCGGAAGAACCTTTCAGCTGTCCATGAAGAGCTGTAATCGGTTATGAATCCTACAGCTATGTCTGGATACGTGCTCTCTATGACGGCCTCTGCCCTGTAGTCCTCATCAAATGGATTCAGCACATTTAATGTACGGAACTGGTTGTAGTCTCTCTTAACTTTGAAGTAATACTCCGATTTCTCAAAGCCAAGTGATCTGAACGTGTAGAACTTCCTTATTTCACTCGTGTGATTTCCAAAGCGATTCCAGCTGACAATGTAGTACTCATACCATCTCTTATATTCAACGTCAAACAAGGCTGTGTGAACGTTTCCTTCGCCCATATCTACCTTTGTCCAGTTTTCATCTCCAACCTTTCTGTAGTAGAGGGTTCCGTTGGAGGGCAGCTCCGTTCTCCAGTAGAAGAGAACTCTATTGACTATGTCCTTATCCTTTGGAACCAAATCCTTCGGCTCGGCACCGCTGTGAACTTCAACAGACTTGGTAAACGTGAAGTGGTTGTATGGAGCACTGAGGCTCATCTCAAGGGTAATAAATTTACCAACCAAATCACTCCTGTTCTCTGGGATTAAGACTGTTCCCTCGATGTATTTTGAAGAGACTGGTGGCATGTAAAACTCTTCAAAGGTTACAAATTCAGATGCTATCGTCACATTTGCTCCAACATGACCGTAGTTCCTTATCGGAACAGTCAATACAGAGGGTCTCGTTATGACAACCTCTCTGTCAAGGCTAATATACCTACTGTCTACAACCAAAATCGGTATCCTTTTGATGGGGATCGTGAAGTGCACCTCGTTGTTGGTTAAATTCTTCTCGATGAAGTTGCTATTTATCATTAGGGTAATGTTTCCATCGTAGATTCCATAGGGTGACTCTCTACTTCTCTTGGCAGTAAATGAGAGTGTGTATTCCTCATTGGGCTCTAAAGCTGGAATTCTCGCATTGCTTAGGTAGGCATAGCTGTTGCCGAACTTCAGCCTTATGTATGATTCGAATGAAATACCATCCCCTATGTTCCTAACCGTAACGTTGAAGCTTATTGGCTCCCTTTCGGTTGCATTCTTGGGTGAATAGGTGTAGTTCACTATAACCAGATCGGGAGAGGGAACACTTATGTTAAGCTCTTTAATAAGCATGTTGTTCGTGAAGTTTGAGTCAAAGTTATTCATCCACTCCGGTGGGAAGGGAACTGGAAATGAACCCAGATATATTATGGGGAAGAGCTGGACACTTATGTGGTGAATCTTGGGGGCATCAACCCTAAATCTGAACGGCACCTTAGCTTCTTCACCCGACATCAGTTGTTGAATGCATTCTCTTGATGATGCATGAATGATCTTGCCCTCTCCTCCGAGTACAATCCTTGCACATATGAGTATCCTGTATGGGGAGGAGAAACCGTTTATACCAATGTTCTTTATTGTTACATTACCCTCATACCATCCATAGTGCTCTATCTCCGGAAGCTCAACGTCAACTACCTGAGCATCTATGGGCTCAACGGTTATGTTGGTCTCAAAGTAGTTGTTGCTCTCATTGCTTTCCTCAATCACGTTCCCCGGATCAACCCATGCTTTAATGGTTAAGTTGCCAGCGTAGAGATTGGTGTTGTCAAAGTCATATTCCCTCCATGAGTTTTCCTCGATTTGATAAATTGTACCCCCAGTGTCCTCCACAATCCACAGTTTTTCCCCATTCCTCCAAACCTCGTACCTTATTGGTACACCCCTAACAAAACCGCCATTGTTGGTTATGTTGAAGAGGTAGTAAAGTTTTGCTCCTATGTAGGTCTTTCCCAAAATCCTCAATCCCGTGATCCTTAAATCGGGGGCACTGAGGTAGCCGCTCAATGAGTCCCTGTTGTTGTCCTCGTTCTCTTCAGCTATCACGTTGTCGCTGTCAATTAAAGCAGAGATTTCATACTCTCCAGGATCGAGTGTTATCTCAACCGTTTTTTCATAAATATCATCTCTCTCAAGGTTCCATAGTGGATTGAAATATGAGTATGGAACCAAGATTTCTCTCGTTTTGTTTCCCTGCTTCACTGTGAGCTTTACTGCAACGTACCTTGCCGGAGCGTTGTGCGACACAAGTCTGAGGTCTATCTTATTCATCCCAACGCTTATCTCGTCCACTCCATTAAGTATTTGAATTTCCAAATCCGGAACTGGCGTTGATAGGGTTATGGTTCTTTTGTTATTGGCTAAGCTCTTCTCAGAAATTGAAGGAATTAACTTTACGGTGTAATTGTGCACTCCTGCATCGAGTCTAACTCCCGATAGGTGGATTATTTTGGAAACATTCTTGCCCAATGTGAGCGTATAGCTTGCGTTCTTAATGGGCGTGTCCTCTCTATAAATGAGAAAGTGAACAGTGTCACTAAAGAATCCACCCAAGTTCTTTACCGTAACGTGGAATGTCACCAAGTTTCCAGCAATCATGTCTCCTTCCACACTTACACTTTCCACGCTGAGGTCAGGCTCTTCAATGTAATAGGATGTCCTGACTTCATTGTTGTCCTCTCTGCTTTCTAAGACGGCATTGTATGCATCAACCTTTAGAGTTACGTTATGCCCTCCCCTCTCATCCACAGCCCATTGGAGGATTACCTCCTTAGTTTCATTCTTCTTGATAGAATTTATCGACACACTTGCCTTTGGATACGTCTCGTTGTCTACATAAGCCCCAACATAAAAGCTCTTATAATCATCGCCACCTATATTTGTTACGTTGAGCTTGAACGTTATGTATCTCCTTGATACATCCTCTTCAATCCATTCATAGCTTGAAATTGTTAAATCTGGAGCTTCAACGTAGTAAGTGCCGTTAACCTGATTGTTGTCCTCATTGATTTCGCTTATCTCATCGTAGGGATCTGCTGTTATGCTTATGTTCATCTTTCCAGCTTTGCTCACGTACCACCTGAATTCAACTTTTTTTGTTTCATTCGCCTCAATCCCGTAGATGTACTGATAAGTGGAGTAGTCGTTGATTTTGAGCCCAACTTCTATCGGCCTGTATATGCCCTCCCCAAGATTCGTAATGTTCGCTTTTATGACTGCATACCTTCCGTAGGCCAAGTCTTCGACAGTCAAGTTGTGAACGTAGAAGTCTGGAGTTCCTATTGAACCCAAATTGGCAACCAGTTCGTTGTTCGTTTCGTTGAGCTCGGGCAAATCATTATAGTAGTCAATGATTACCTTCAACGTCAAGTTGCCGGGCTTTGCATTGTACCACGTCCACCTGAACTCCTTGGTTTCGTTCGTGTCGAAGTACCAAGAATATGGGGATGGATACCCATTTCCATAAGCTATCACATCTGTTCCATTGTAGATTTCGAAGCGAACTGTGAAGTACCTATAAAAGCGTTGCCCCAGATTCTCAACAAATGCTGAAAATACAACCTTTTCTCCAGCCGTGAAGTTGTATGGCTCCCAAGTCACTCCAATGGGGACGAGTTCAGGCTTTCCAAAGGTGAGCGTTCCAAGTGTCACGTTGTTATTATTCTCATGACTTTCGACGATTTCATTCCTATAATCAGCACTCAAAATCAAGGTATGGTTTCCTGGATATGGATAGTAATAAACCGTGGCTTCCTTTGTCTCTCCGGGGGAAAGCTTGTAAATCCACGTACTCCACCATGAATCCTCTTCAACGTCGTAGAGCCCAACGTAAATATAATTCTCGTAGCTCGCCTCCAAGTTAGTGATGTTAACCTTAATCGGATAGCTCTTATAGAGATAAGCTGTTCCATTGATGACCTCCTGGGAAATCGAGTAATCCACTATCATAAAATCAGGCTTTCCAACATCGATTGCAAGTGAAACATTGTTGTTAGTTTCATTGCTCTCAACCCATCTATCATTGGCATCTACGGTGGCGTTGATTACATTGACCCCTCCGTTGAAGAAAATACTTACCTGTCGTGTAGTCTCATCACCGGGTTTCAACACAATTGGAGCAAGCTCATATTTAAATTCCCTGTAATCCCCGTTCTCATAATAGATTATGACTGAAAGGGGGAGATATCGGTAATACCACGAGCCATGAAGTACGCTTAGCGTTGCATTCCCTGTGTTCCTTACCGTGAAGTTCACGGTTTTTGATTCGCCAGCTGAGATGTTTTCGGGAACACTAATTTCAACAATTAAGTCAGGATATCCGGTCGTGTAGTTGAAAATATGACTGTTGTCAGAGTATGAGGTCTCGTTTATGTCTCCATATGGATTCACGGTTACGTTGAAAATAGCTCCGGGAGCTTGAATCTTGACAGTGGTTTCTCCTGAGGCTGTTTCATTGGTATCAAGGAATCCGTCAATATATATATTCTCTTGCCCATACTCCCCATATATTGCCTTAACTACAATGTATTTCTCAGAGGCGTTAAACGGTGCTCCCACGTTCTTTATCGTGACATTGATAGGGATCTCACCAACCGTGTTGTTTGGAAGTTCAACCTTTTCAATGACGAAATTAGGCATGGGAATATTGATTGGATAGGAGTAGATGTTGTTGGACTCATTAGCCTCAGGTATATCATTCCAATAATCTGCTACAAAAACCAAGCTGTAGTTACCACCGTTTAGAATGGGTTCAAGTAGCGTCCACCTTTCCTCACCTTTTTTAAGCCCCCCAGAGATATAGGTATAGTCATTGTAGAGTGCATTTCTTGTTCTAATGTAGAAGCCTGAGGTAAATGCTTCTCCCAGATTCTTGATAGTTACGTTAAACACTGCCCCACTCCCAGCAATACCATCGAATCTTACCAATGTAACGTTGGTGATTATTAGGTCCGGCCCTTGAACATAGACAACTCTCGAAAGCGCGTTATTTGAGTAGTTACTTTCAACGAGGCTATGGTATGAATTCACAACAACGCTTAAGTTTCTGTATCCCATTCCCCTCGGTCTCCATAAGAAACTCACCGTTGTATTTGGCGTGACGTACTTGTAAGCAACCCTATAATTTTCTTCATATAAATTAACTCTTACCTCCCCATCATAACAGCCACCAATGTTAAGGATTGTGGCATTTATCTCGTAAACATTACCTGCTGCTAAATTATCCGGCACACTTAGTGAGTCAACAGTAAAATCCGGGTAGGGTATGCTCATAACATAGGTTACATTGACATAATTGTCGCTCTCATTGCTCTCAAAAACTGAGTTGTATGGGTCAATTTCAATGTGAATCCAGCTTATGTTTCCTGGTGATACATCAAAGCTAACCTGGGCTTGCACCACTTCGCCTGTTGGAACAAGTACAGTTGTCCAAAATGATTCTGGAGTTTCATAACCTACAGTAAATCTCACGGATACATAACTCCAGCTCCCATCACCATCATTGGTTATGTTTGCCCTTATTACAGCTTGAGAACCCACACACTGAGGGATTTCAATTGAATAGTTCACAATCCTAAAGTTTGGTTGAGGTAGGGAGTAGTGACCAATGTAATAGTAGTTGTTGCTTGTATTCAAATCCCCTTGGGCATATACCCGCAGACGTAGGTCATATTCCCCTCCCTGAACTCTCCACAAAATGGTCTTTTGGGAAATCCCATTTATAAATTCGTCCCAACTAATGTATCCTCTCCAAATCGTTTGATTATTAAGCATTAAACCTATGAGTGCATCATCTGGATGGTGAGATGTCGTTTTAACTGTGACGTTTATAGTTGTGTACTCTCCAACCGTCATATTGCCAATTGTTACGTTTTCAATCCAGTAGTCCCCGGGCCATATTCCAATGTCTCTAACGTTATCATAACGGTAAGATTCATTTAGGATCTCTTCATCATCGGCAATTACCTTTACATAGACATCTTGGATGGGCAGGGTAATGTACACTTCCGTGCTTGCCCCGTTAGAGAGTCCGGAGATGGAGACCTTAAATATGGATGGAGATATATCAGGAAGCTGAACTTCAAAGCTCTTCCTTTCAGCCTTGGGTACTGCATTTTCCTCCATGGAAACTTTCGAGTAATATCCAGCGAAGAGATCGTAACTGTAGTCGGAATATCTGAGAAGGTTATAGCTCCACCTGATTGTCCCATTTCTGAAAATGACCACTTGAAAGTGCACCGGATATTGGGATGAGTCATAATCCTCATATGTAGAACCGAGCCACTCTACAACAACCTTATCCCCGAACTGTACAACTGCCAGGTAGCCATCCTCTGTCTCAAGATCATCGTCGAGGGCGAATATCACATCACTGTATTGGTATAACATATCCTCGTGAGTACCATACTCATCCCCAAGCTTAGGTTCCTCCCATTTGCCTAAAAGTTCTATATGGCCGTTTGTACTCACCGAGATATTAACTATTTCCCTGCCAAAATAGTTCAGAGTAAATGGTAGCTTGTACACAAAAAAGCCATCGTCTGCTTTTAGAACAGCATTTCCTCCTTCAATATAATCCCCCAAATGCACCTCACTTGCATTTTGCAACTCGGATGTTATGTTTATCCATTTGAATGGAATTTGAGCTGGTTGAGGCAGATTTTGAGGCAAAATAACCTTGAAAGTTACGTTAAATGCTTCTGAATCTTCTCCATAGTTCGTTATGTTAGCGTAAACCCTCATATGAGTATTGTTGACATACAAATAATAGACCTCTCCCACTGCTATATCCGGGACATCTGAACTATGTGCCTGAGAAGGGGAACGGACTTCTGTTTCATGTTTGCTGTTTTTACTATTAAGATTAATCCCCTTAGCTTCAGCAATAAAGAATGGGTATGAGAAAGTTGAGAAGAGGAGTAGGAGCATAACACCAAAAGCTATAACCCTTCTCATCTTCCTACCCCCTACATTTTTCCTTTTTCAAGGGCTTTTTGAATCTGCATCATGAAAAAAGCCTCTTCAGCTCTCAGCACCTTGATAACAGTCTTCTTATCTATCCCAGTACTTCTGCTTATGTACTCCACGAGCTCCTTCTTTATCTCCCTGATCATTGCCTTTCCCTCTTTAGAGGGATGTTGAGAACCATAAGACCTATCACTGCAACTCCCGCAAGGGCTAAGAAAATGGGATTCTTGCTGCTTTCCTTATATGAAAGCTCGTACTTAATGACCCCGTTTTCAAAGTGGATGTTCTTTGCATCCTCAGGCAGGACAACTGTGATTGTCTCGACCAATCTACCCTGTCCCCCAAGGAGGGGCTGAACTGACGTGAGAACAACCGTATTTCCTGTCTGTGTCGAAAGGGTTAAGTCGTTTTCCCCAAGCTTGAATTCCCAGTAGGAGCCCTTATTCACAGCAGCTCCAAGCATTACGTATGTGGCTTTAATCTGGTTATTGGAGTCATCCCATTCAATCTTCATATTCTTGTACTCCGTATCGCTCCTCTTGTTCTCAAATTCTCTCTTCAGCATGTACGTCGTTGGATAAGCCTGCTTCATCTGGAGGTAGAGGTTTGGGGTGAACTTCCACACTTCAGTAACATGGGCATTGCCAACCTCATCAATCGTGACCTTCATGGTACCGTCAATCTTGAACTCCACTATCTTTATCTCCTGAGCCACAGCCAAAGGAAGGAGCAGAAGGAAGAATAAAACCAGAACCTTCCTCATTTCCATCACCTCAACTTAAAGGTGCTCACAATGTATTCACCCAACTGGTTGTACTCACTATTACCAGCCGGGAAGTCGTAAACAACTGCAAACCCAATTCCATTTGCCGTGAAGTACCTTGCAACTGCTGAGTAGTCCCCATAGCCTGTGTCAATGGTATAGAGAACGGTGTAAACTGTTTGACCGGCTATGCTTGCCTGGGTTTCCTGCCTATCTTTTATCGTTGCCCCCATATTGGCTAAGCTCTGCTCAAAGGCATAAACCATATCCTGAACACTTGCGCCCGACGAGTAAATTACTAGAAACTCAAATTCTCCATCGGGGCTCAGCAAGTAGACGTAGCCTCCATAATCTTCGGGAGCATCCCAGTTAGCGGGATAGTCGAAGGAGAAGTAGTTCCCGAGATAGGTGTTCCATTGGGTTTGTGTGCCTCCACCAGTTGTTCCACCCGTTTCGCCTCCTGTTTCTCCCGTTCCTCCTGTACCTCCAGTACCCCCGGTTACACCACCGGTTGTGCCTCCACCAGTGGGCTGTAGTGTTATCCCCCACTTGCTCAGTATGTCAGCAGGAAGTTGAGGCAGTTCGGGAGGAACTATCCCTTCACTGTGCATTTCCGCAATGTTGATGATTATATGCGGTCCACTCATGGCTTCCTGCCAGGTCTTTTCTATGCCAACCTGCACAGCTTCCTGGAACGAAACGCCCGCATTTATCGCCGTTGCTTCAACGGGAATTATTGCTCCGCTGGGCAGCTCTATCAGGGGGAAGGCATGCCCCGGCATCAAAACGATATACGCTTTGAGACCCTGAGACATTGCCAGAGAAGCAAACCACAACGCTAAATCAACGCAGGTTCCGCTCTTATCCCTGATCACGTCACGTGGAAACATTATATGCTCGGAAAACTTGCCAGTCCAGTAGCCTTCACCTTCAGTTTTGTATGAGAAGCCGTTCATCACAGCCAGAGCCCACATGCCGCTGAGGCTTTTGATGGCTTCTTCATCACTTAAACTTGCTCCAGCTCCCCCTGCCAGTTTGTTGCCCATGTCAGCGAACTCCCTGACAACTGGGTCACTTGGGGTGACCCAAGCCGCTAAAAGCGGAGCGTTGCTGAAGGTGTCATAAAAGCTACCGGTGCTTTCCTCTGGACTGAGTGAAGAAAATACGAAGTCGTTAACTCCCAATATGTTCAAAGACTTTGTTACACTCTCCTCTTTAGTCTCTCCGCTCACTTCGTAGGTTATGGTTATCCTTATGTTCGAGGGAGTTGAGGCTGAAAGCTTGGTAACTTCACTTGATAGAATCGGATAGTAGAGATCAACTATCGTCCCATTGGGCACAAGAATTGGGTAGCTTTTCTCAGTCTCTGAAGCGTAGTTGTCAATTGAATACTTTATCTTTATGTTCTTTATTGCACCGTTTCCTGAGTTGTGAAGAACAACTTTTGCAACCCAAAAGCCAAGCTTTGGATTGCCGTAGACTTTGTATGCTCCAGACATTATCTGCTCTTTTGAATAGACTTTATACTCAAGCTTTCCTTCTCCTCCGCCTCCAAAGGCTCCGACGTAGCCCACTATAGATAGCACAAGCAGTATAACAAGAATCCCCGAACCAATAATTTTGGTGTTCATGCCATCACCTAAGGCTAAATTTACCTAAACTGATACTTACGAGCTGGGTTTGAGTAAATTGATCAAACCCAAAAAAGCTTTAAGGAAAGAGATTAACCTTACCATGGTGATATTATGGAGCTAAAAGTCCCCTTGAGCGAGAAAGATGTCCTAAAACTTAAAACTGGCGATATCGTTCATCTTTCTGGAATCATATACACGGCAAGGGATTTAGCCCACAGAAAGCTCCTTGAGCTTGCCAAACAAGATGAACTGCCCTTTAACTTAGAAGGCACCGTTATTTATCACTGCGGACCTGTTGTACGAAAAGACGAAAGGTTTGAAATAGTCTCAGCAGGCCCAACAACAAGTGCAAGAATGAATCGTTATCTTGATGAAATTCTGTCTTTAGGAGTTAAAGGGATCATTGGAAAGGGAGGAATGGATCATGAACCCTTTAAAAGACACAAAGCCGTTTACTTTGCCTTCACAGGCGGAGCTGGGTCTTTAGCAGCTAAGAGTATTAAAAAAGTGAGAGATGTTTACTGGCTCGATGAACTTGGCATTCCCGAGGCAGTTTGGGTGTTGGAGGTTGAAAGATTCCCGCTTTTGGTTGCTATTGACGCATATGGAAATTCGATTTACAAAAAGAGTTAAAAGCTAAACAATATTAATCATTACAGCCGATGATGGCAACAGGGTAGCTGCCGATTGATGACGAAGCCGTTCCAGTCTGAGGCTATTCACACGGCACCAAAAGCACAGTCAGCTTTGAATCCCTCATGACCCTTTCTGCCGTGCTTCCGAGGAGTAAATCTTTAATGATGCTTCTTCCCTTCTTGCCCATTACAATAAGCGTTGCACCTTTTGCTATTGAAAGGCCTATTATCCCCCGAGATGCAACACCAGCCGATACCTCCCTTTCGACTGGAAACTTCACGATCTTTGCATATCTCTCAAGGTTCTGCTTGGCCTTTGCTATATTTTCCTCAAGCTCCTCAGCTTTGCCATAATCAACAACGTGAAGAAGGATTCCTTCCTTAACAAGCCCCTCAAACTTCCTAACGGCCTCCATTATCCGTATTGAGCATGATGAGAAATCCAAAGCTACCAGCGGTTTGTCAAAAATTTTTTCGCAGTCATGTAGGCACTTTATTCTCTTCTCTTCTTCATCCCATTCGTATCTAATTAGAAGAACAGGCTTTTTAGTTGCCCTTACAAGGTTTGAAGCTGTGCTCCCTAAAAACATCTGGCGCAGGATGTTTTCCCCTTTTGAAGGGCTTATAATGAGATCAACATCCTTTTCCTTGGCAATTTCGGCTATTTCCAATGAAGGAATTCCAAGCTTCACAATTGGTTCAACCTCTATCCCCAGCTCTCTAAGCTCATCCGCCAGATTGTTCAGCTGTTCCTCATCAATTTTCATAAGCTCAAGGGCTTCAATATCGGTTGCAGTAATATCAACTATGTGTACGAGGTAGAGCTTTTTAGCTCCAAGCTCAAAGAACTTTGGGACACAATTTTTTAAAGCATGCAAGGACACTTCAGAAAAATCCGTTGGGAAAAGTATCTTCTCAAACATCAACTTCACCAATAATATTTATGCAGTTGAAGTATTTAGGTGTTGCCGAAGGGGATATAAACACTCACCCGTAGTATCCTTTGTAATGGAGCGGAGAGTTGTCTTAGAGACCGTCAATCTTGTTAAGAATTATTACATTGGGAGAAAGATAGTGGTTCCAGCTCTCAGGGGGGTTAGTCTGAAGATCTATGAAGGAGAGTTTGTTGCAATAATAGGGCCAAGTGGAAGCGGAAAAACTACACTTCTCAACATGCTCGGTTTGTTGGACAGACCCACAGGCGGAAAGGTGTATATTGATGGAATTAATGTCAGCAATCTTAACGATAATCAGCTTTCTGAAATCAGATTGAGGAAAATTGGCTTTGTTTTTCAATATTACAACTTGGTTCCCATTTTAACGGCATTAGAAAACGTTGAGCTACCGATGCTTTTGGCTGGAATGCCGAAGAAAAGGAGGATCAGAAGGGCAAAAGAGCTCCTCAAATCCGTTGGATTGGAAAAGTTCATGCATCACAAACCAAATGAAATGAGCGGAGGACAGCAACAGAGAGTTGCCATTGCAAGAGCTTTAGCCAATAACCCAAGCATAGTCTTGGCAGATGAACCAACTGGAAATCTTGACACCCAGACATCGAAAGAGATAATAGCCTTAATGAAGAGGATAAATCAAGAAAGAGGAACAACCTTCGTGATAGTGACTCACGATGTTGAGGTTGCAAAAGAAGCAGAAAGAATTCTTCAAATAAGAGACGGGAAGATTAGCGAGGTGAAAAAGTTATGAAAAAGCTTGCCATACTGCTAATCCTTATGCTAATCACTCCAAGCATGAGCAAAGCCCAGCCTAAAGAGGACGAATATCTGCTGACATTTTCTGGCTATTTAGGAATTGGGGATGTGCTAACTTTTGGAAACTACACTTTAACAGTTTTAGATGTACTCTCTAGTCCCAAAACTGGAGTTGCCAGCAGTGTTTTGTTTAAGCTTAGAGATAACACTGTATTTGAGGAAACCACGTTCTCTCTTAAAGAAGGAGAAGAGTATCAGTACAAAGACGTGAAGATTAAGCTTGTTGTTATAACCCTTGAAGACAATCCCAGAGCATTGATCAGGATTTACTCAAAAGCTGTTGATGTGTTTTATGGAGATGCCTACGAGAGGTCAATCTTTAGATACGGGCCTATAAAATTCATAATCCTCGAGATAAAAAATGAAACCTTTTTGGCAAGGTATGAGAAGAAGGGAAAAGTTGACTACCGTTATTTCGGAACAGGTTATTACTACTGGAATGAGCTTTCCATCTACGTGGAGAACATAACAAACAAGACAGTGAGGCTAAAGATTAAAGCACCAAAATATGCTCAGTATGCGATTATCAGGGGAGCGGAAATAGCTATTGAAAAAGTTGATTTCGGAGAGGTTGAGATAGGCTCGCCCTTTAAGCTGACTATAACGCTGAGAAACGTAGGAAACAAAAACGCCCGCTTCATAAGCGTCTATCTGTATTCCAGAGAGCAGATCCAAGAAGAACAAGTCCAAACCCTTCTTCCAACAATCACAATTCCACAATTTGAATCCTCCCTACCATTCGCTGCTTATAGGGAGAGTCCAATTAAATACCTTGAAGTTTTGGCTCCAGGAGATGAGAAGACCATTGTCTTTACATTAATTTCTTCAAAGAACCTCAAAGAGGATGTTTATCCGCTCTACATTAAGATTGAATATCAGGACGAAGATGGTGCAAAGAAAAGCAAGGAAGTTCAGGTGGGAATTCCAGTTGAGGATAAAATAAGACCAAAAGTAATTATTGAGGAATTTAAGATAATCCCGCCCATCGTTCAGCCTGATTCAAACTTCACAGTTAGAATAAAGCTCAGGAATATTGGAAATTCAATTGCCAAACATGTTAAAGTTAAAGTTACAAGTGAAAAGCCAGAAGAGGAAAAGCAGACAACCTATCCATACTTCCCTTCAGGTGAGGGAACGGTGCAGCAGGAAGTTGACATATTCCCAATACGCAAACAGAGTCTTCTTTACTTCTCTGAAGTTAATACAACAGCTGAAGGGGAGCTGTACTTTAAGATAAAGCAAGTCCAAAGAGGAATTTACCCGCTCTATGTCACAATTACCTATGAAGACGAAAACGGTGTGGTTTACAAAGAGGAGAGCATGTTTGGAGTTGAGGTGAGTGCCTATCCCCTTCTCGACCTTTATATAGGAAACATCTGGGAGAGCGGAGGGAAGTACAATTTTGAAGTTTATATTGTCAATGAGGGCAAGGATGTCGCAAGGGGAGTAACCCTCGATGTTACTTCAGAGCAGCTTGAGCTGTTCCCAATCGGGCAAAGATATGTGGGGAGTATTGCAGGATTGGATTATGACAGCGTGAACTTCCAGATTCTAAACAGGACAATTCCAAAGGGAGAATACGTTATCCATGCCAAAGTGTACTATAAAGATGAAAAAGGTCAGGAAAAAACCTTTGAGAAAGATTTGGTCATCAGAATTCCCGAAACCCTGAGCTATTCAGAGAGAAAGCCTTATGAGTACTACATTGGCGGAGGAATTCTTCTGCTGTTTATAATAATTCTCTTGTGGAGGAGAAAAAGTGTGGAGTGAGCTAATTAAAATTGCAGTCAGAAACCTGACAAGGAGGAAGCTCAGGACACTTTTCACAATGATGGGGATTATAATAGCCGTTGGCTCAGTTACTGCTTTAGTCTCTATAACCCAAGGTTCCAGAATAGCAATAGAGCAAGAGCTTGAAAGCGCAAGCAATGTTCTCATGATAATGCCCGGAGTTAGCGCTTCCATAGTCAGGGCAGCAACGAGCACGATGAGTGAAGACGTAGTAAGGAAGATAGAGAAAATTGAGCATGTTGAAGCTGTGAATCCAGCTTTGATAAAGTTCACAACAGTTAAGTACGATGGCTGGATTCTGGAGCTGACAATAATGGGTGTTGACCCAAAAAAAGCCCAGAAGTTCTTCGCATTAAGAGGGCTTCACTTAGAGAGAGGTGTATTCTTGAGGAAGAACGACAGATACAAGGCCATTCTCGGTTATCTATTAGCTCATGGGAAATTTGGAGCTTTTGAGGGAGAACATATAAACTGGGACATCACACCAGGACAGAGGATAATAATCTACGATGACCGGGGAAGTCCCCATGAATTCAAAGTCACTGGTAATCTTGAGGAAAGCGGACAGTCCTTCTTGGCAGGTTTTCTGGACATGATGGTAGTTGTCCCGCTGGATACGCTTCAAGAAATGTTCCACGAGGAAGGAAAGATAAGCATAGTGGATGTATGGGTTGATGATGTTGCATTCATTGATGAAGTTAAGAAGGAAATTGAGAAAGAGATTCCAGGGGTTACGGTCATCACAGCAAGGCAAAGTATTCAGACGGTCATTATTATCCAACAAATGATGCACAACCTTTTAATTGGAATTGGCAGCATTGCTCTCTTTGTGGGAGCTCTTGGAGTTATGAACACGCTTTTAACTTCAGTAATGGAGAGAACGAGGGAGATTGGGACTTATAGGGCGATTGGGGCAAAGAAGAGCTTTATTTTAAAGATGATCTTCATTGAGGGGATAATATTGACAAGCATCGGAGGAATTTTGGGCTTTTTCTTTGGAATCGGGGTTGCAAAAATGGTGGTGTTCATACTCAGACGGAGAGGTCAGATGTTACCTGATCCCGTGGTGGATATGAACGTTGTTGCAATGGCATTTATAATAACCCTCTTAATCGGAATAATTTCAAGCCTATATCCGGCAAAGAAGGCATCTGACCTGAGTCCGGTTGAGGCTTTGAGGTATATAGAATGAGCCTGTTATCCTTGTTCCCTCCTTATTCTCCAAAAATCTCCCAAATCAAGTGTTAAAATATGCTCCCCCATCTTACCTCTTTTATCTATTCTTTTGGCAACTATTCCAAAGTATCTTTCATAATCTTTCAGACCTACAAGCTCAGCTTTCTTTTCCAAATCCTTTAGAATACGCTTTGTCTCTCTCAGCGTTAAATCTTTCCACTTAACCTCAACAAACAGGGCTTTTCTCTCCCTCTCATTCAAAGCCACCAAATCAATCTCCTCGCTCTTATGCCACCACTTCCCAATCTTTGTAAGATTGAATGGAAGTAAATTCTTTTTGCTTAGCTCAATTAAAAGTTCCTGAGCTAATCTCTCAAAGGGCTTCCCTAAAAACTGATTGAAGTTTGTCCTAAAATCTTCCAGTGCTGCATTAATAAAACCACTCTCAATTTCCTCATAGTATGGATTAACAAACCGAGACCAGAACAAAAAATAGTTGTCGGCTATCTCATAAATTCCCCTTTTTCCAAAGATAGGAACTATTCGCCTAACGATTCCCAACTCACTCAAAACTCTCAGATATGGCACCACTTGGTTTTCTTTGAGATAACAGAAGTTCGCTATCTGCGTGACCTTTGTGTTCCCTTTTGCTATTGCCTCCAGGATAGCAAGATAAATTGATAATTCCCTAAGCTCTTCATTGAGCAAAGCTCTTGCCTCTCTAAATAGAAATGAAGACGAGTTGAAGAAGTTATTGACAATTTCCCTTTCAATATTCTTGCCGCTGAAGAATTCCAAGTACTTGGGAGTTCCGTTAGTCACTGCATAGATTTTAAAAAGATCTTCAGTTTTTAAACCCTCGAACCACTCAAAGAGATGTTTGAACTTTAAAGGTGCCACCTTAATATTCGCATCTGTGCGGCCATAAATAGGACTCGAGTAGCTAAAAAACTCCTTCTCCATAAGGGATACATAAGACCCAGAAACTACAATAAGTGCATTTAATTCTTTGTTCTCTTCAATAGCTCGCGATAGTTCACTTAAAATCCCTTCTTCTCTGCGAATCAAATAAGAAAACTCATCGAGTATTAGGAGGAACCTTTTCCTTTTTAGGGTTTTTAGTAGGCTTAACAGAGATGGAAAGTCCCTAATTTTAATGTTCGTACCCAAAATTTCCGAAATTTTTTCAGATAATAAATCAAAGTTGTATTCCCTCGGTTTATCCTCAAATATTACAAAAATCCTTTCTTTATCCTTTGAGAACTCCTCCAAAAGCCTTGTCTTCCCCACCCTTCTTCTACCGTAAACTAAAACAAACACCAAGCCCTCTTTTTTCCAAAGGTTTTCGAGCAAGTTCAGCTCCTCTTTCCTGTTCACAAATTTTCTAATCATAATTATATAATCATGATTATAGTTTTTAAAAATTTCGGCACAATGAAAAGGATTATATTATTATCGAAACAATTTAATTTGGGTGGTATTATGAAGAGGGTTCCCCTTTTTGACTGGCATAAGACACATGCAAAGAAGGTTGAGGAATTTGCTGGCTGGGAAATGCCAATCTGGTATTCAAGCATAAAAGAAGAGCACTTGGCTGTTAGAAATGGCGTTGGGATTTTTGATGTCTCCCACATGGGAGAGATATTCTTCCGCGGTAAAGATGCCCTAAAGTTTCTCCAGTACGTTACAACAAACGATATAGCAAAGCCCCCCGCTATAAGTGGAACATACTCCCTAGTTCTAAACGAGAGAGGTGCAGTCAAAGATGAGACTCTGGTCTTTAACATGGGCAACGATACATACATGATGGTCTGTGACAGCGATGCCTTTGAAAAACTCTATGCGTGGTTTATGAGCATTAAGAGGGCAATTGAGCAATACACCGAGTTAGATTTGGAGATAGAGAACAAAACCTACGACATGACAATGTTCTCAATTCAGGGACCCAAAGCAAAGGACATAGCCATGGAGCTCTTTGGAATTGACATAAGCCAGCTCTGGTGGTTCCAAGCTAAAGAGGTTGAGCTTGATGGAATAAAGATGATTCTCTCAAGGAGCGGCTACACCGGAGAGAACGGATTTGAGGTTTACTTTGAGGATGCCAATCCGTATCATCCCGATCCAGAGAAGAGAGAAAAGCCAGAGAAGGCTCTCTACGTTTGGGAGAAGATTCTTGAAGTTGGGGCTAAATACGGCATAAAACCCTGTGGACTCGGAGCAAGAGATACACTCAGATTAGAGGCTGGCTATACACTCTATGGAAACGAGACAAAGGAATTGCAGCTTTTGAGCACGGACATTGATGAAGTCACTCCACTCCAAGCTAATCTTGAATTTGCAATCTTCTGGGACAAGGAGTTCATAGGAAAGGAGGCTCTACTCAAGCAGAAAGAGAGAGGACTGCCAAGCAAGATGGTGCACTTCAAGATGGTTGACAGGGGCATTCCAAGAGCCGGCTATAAAGTTTACAAAGACGGAAAAGAGATCGGAGAAGTCACAAGCGGTACAATATCACCGCTCTTAGGAGTGGGAATTGGAATTGCATTTGTTAAACCCGAGTTTGCACAGCCTGAAGTTGAAATTGAGATAGAGATCAGAGGACAGAAGAAGAAAGCAGTAACTATTTCACCACCATTCTACGACCCGAAGAAGTATGGTGCATTTAGAGAGGAGTGAGGACGGAGGGGAAAGAATTCCCTTCCTTCTCTCTGACTTCTCCCCAACCCTTCTTAACTACTGGGGAAACTACGTTTCCCACGCCCTTCCTTTTCTCTTAACCTACTGGGGGCTACCGCCCCCTCATCCCAGTTCAATACTTAATTCTATATAACCGTTCTGGTTATCCGTAACTTCCGTAAAGGGTGTAACCATCGTTACGGATAACCTTCCACCCTCCCGTCTTCATTGGGTGGCTTTCGGGGGGAACGGAAACTCCCCACATCTTCCGTTCTTCAGTCCCCATTCGGGCTTAAAAACCCCACATATCAGAGACTGCCACACCTTATTGAATTCCAACCTGAAGCTATTTAAAAATTACGAAAAACAAAAGCCAGCAAATGTTCCGCTTGTTGTTATCTATGGAACAGCCCATTATAGCTCCAATTCTGCCATATTTCTCAAAAACTTCCTTTTAACCTCATAAAACAACTCGTCCTCACCAAGCTCTTCTTTCAGCTTTTCAAAGTTCTCTTTAAGCCTTGGGAGGCGAGATTTTGCCCTGATGAGCATTGAATTGCCCAACTCAACCGCAAACTTGAGGTATTCATCATCAACCAGAACTTTGCCGTCTTTTCCTAAAGGTGCTGTTAGATACTCAGTCCCGTTTATCTCAACGAGAATCCTCTCTTTCACAGCTTTGAATGTTGTATACTTGAAGCCAGAGGCTAAGCCAAGTTCATGGAGCTTTTTACCTATCTCAAAGGTCTCCGCAACTATATGGAAAATTGGTGGCTGGGATTTTAGGAAGATGAATCCCCTTTGAGCTTTCTTTAGACTATCTTTTGCCTCTTCAAATGTTATTGGTCTGTGCTCCTTTATGAGCCACCTGCTTAGTGGTTTGGCTCCTAAATCAGGCTCCTCTATGATTCCAATTCTGCCGGAGCATGAACTTGTAGTGTAAACACCTTTGATTGAATTGATGAGCATGAGTAAATCAATAATGTCCTCATCAACTTTTTTCTCCCTTATTGCTGTGAACAGGCTTTGGAGTGCTTCCCTCTTGGCTTTCATTCCAATTTCACCCCTTACAGCTCAGCTAATTTAAAACTCCATAAATTCTGAGTTAAACTGGATTAAATGCCCTGAGGTTCGTTCTTTGATGTATTTTGGCGAAAACTTTATAAAGATATCCCAAAAAGCTAAGTTGGAAGTGGCCGGGGTGGTGTAGCCTGGTTAGCACAGGGGACTGTGGATCCCCTAGCCCGGGTTCAAATCCCGGCCCCGGCCCCATAACAGCCCTTGCTTTCGCAAGCGCTGGCGGAAAGTTTCTAACTGCTTTTAAATGTTGACTCTTTGAGAGTGCACCTTTTAAAGATGAAGTTTATGGTGGATTCTCTCTTATGTTGGTCAATTCTCAAGGAGTCTCTCAAAGTATGATGTCCTACGGGCATCAAAAGAAAAGCAGACTCAAAAATCTGAAAGCTGTTTCTAAGAGAATCCCACTTAGAAAGGCTGATTTGAGTGTGCACTCTTTATCAAGCAATCAGCTAACGCCTCCATAATCCCTCTAAATATGCTGTTTTGAGGAAACAAAACTTGTTACAATCCATTTAGTGAGAAGTTTACCCTTTTACTCTAGTCCAAATTTCTTAAGATAAATGCCTCTTTCTTCTGGATCATTAAAAACGGCATATATCAATAGTCTTAGAATTTCCCGAGAGATAACTGTGGCTAGTTTTTCAGGATTCCCGTATGCGTACTCAATTTCTTCACCGAACTCATGCATTTGCAACCACATTCTCAGAAAGTATTGGGTATCTGGAATGCGATAACACAGATCAAAAGTTACGAGTCCATTTACAAATCCCTCAGAGTTCACAATACCATAACTCCACTTTCCCACCAAATATTCCTTCCTGTACTTCTCAGGGTGCAGTCTTTCTCTTATGGAAATAGTCTCAGGATCTTGCGATACTTTGCAGATGACCTTAGTAATTTAATACTCATATCAAATACCTTTAAAAAGTTCCGAACTTTTCGGATTGCTGGTTTAATGCCCCTAAACTCGTATTCCCAATACACACGACGATGATCATACATTTATAAGACACTCCAAAAATTAGGAATTCAGATAAGGCTCTCTATCAGCTTGTAGTCTTCTTCTGGCAGTTCTCTCATGGCTTTGCCCATCAAGTGACCACTCCACTTCTTCTTGTTTGTGATGAACTTCAATTTTGGAATTAAAGGCTTGAACTCAACTTCACCAAGTTTTATTGGTTTAACTTTTACTCTCAAAGGGTAAGTTTCGTTCAGATGTGGTGGGGACTTGAAAATCTTGGTTGAATCCTGATAAGGCTCGCTCATAACTTCAAAAATGCCAACAATTTTTGGCTCTAAAATTTGCTTGTCCTTCCTCTCCTGCTTCACATAAATGACAAGCTTATCACCGGGCTTGACTTTGGCAATAGTGTTCTTATGCCTCTTTGGCACACCCCAGATGTTCTTCTTTTTAATAACCTCCCAATTGTCACGGTTCGTAATGCAAAGCCAGTATGTCATGGAGATCACCTTTAGAGATATTCACACTCAAGAGATATTAAGCTTTGGTTTTTCTAAGCTTTTTCCAAACCTTATTCCACTCAAGAGCAAGCCAAAAGGTTTTCAATTTCTTTTCAGCTTCCTTATATTCAGGATAATACTCCCCAATCAATCCCCAAAACTGAGAACTATGCCTCGGTATTTTCATGTGAGTTAACTCATGAATAATGATGTAATCCCTTAAACTCTCGGGCAAAGCCATTAACATTAAATTAAAACTCAAATTTCCCTTTTTCGAACAACTTGCCCATTTAGTTCTTTGAAATCTAATGTAAATTTTCCTATATTTAACTCCCAAAATCGAAGCAAAAAGCCTAACTTTAAAATCAAGCTCCTCCCTGAGCTGATTTTTAAGCCATCTCTTCAAAATTCCAAGATCATTATTGGGAAGAAAAACAACTTTGAACTTTGGATTAACTGAAAACTCTTCCCCATTAATTATTTCATAGAATTCTCCATTAAGCAACAATTTATCTGAAAATGGCAAAAACTGTTTTTTAAGCTCTTCAATCTCCGCTAATTTTTTCTCTATCCACACTCTTTTTCTCTTAATTAGCTCTTCGGGATTCTGATTTGGAGGGACGACTATCCTTATTTTACCCTCTGGTTTTATTTCAATCCTCGAGTGCTTAATATTCCTCACAACTACTTCATAATTCAACCCCACCGCTTCAGCACCTCAAGGATTTCATCCCTCGTCTTGAATAAATTATCACATTTTTCATTGTACTTACGAACTATGAACAGCATGACTTTTCTTGAGAGTTCACTGACAACATCTGCCTTCTCTTTCCATCTTGGGAATCTCAAACTTTCAGTCTCATTCAAAAGTTCTTTTACATCGCCTATAAGCTGTGCAGTGTTTGCTTTAACGTGCCTTTTTAGAACCATAACCAAGGCATATTCAAGTTCCGTCAGCCCTAACTCTTTCCTCTCTTTAGTCCTCTGCTGAATCTTCTGGGCAACCCTAAACAGATCCTTGTAAAGCTCTTCAATTTCCTCCTTTTTACTGCGCCACCTCTCCACTATTCTCTCTACCTGCTCGACCAGATCGGAGGTTAAAGGTCCCTTATGGGTGTTTATGTAATGTCTGACAGCAAAAAGCAAGTCATAAAATGCCTGTTCTTTGCTTGTGCTTCTCATAATCTTTTTCAAGAATTCCTCATCAAGCTCGATTATTGGAAAATCAGTTCTTAGTTTCTCAATGTCAATGGTTTCATGGATAAATTTGAGCGCTTCTTTAAAGAATGCATCCATTTTCTGCTCAATCTCTGGATCAAGGCCGTTAACTTTGCTGTTGTATGCATAATAAACTTCAGTGAGCCAAGAGAAGGCATCTTTAAACTCGGTTTTATCTTCTCTCAGCAGCTTGTAATAATATCTGATCTCACGATAAAGCCTTTGAAATTCTGAACCTTTTTGTTTTTGGAAAAGAATCAAAACCGCTTTCATTATGGTATCTCTGTCTCTTTTCAGTTTAATTCCATCAAAGAAAGCCAAAGCCTCGCTTATCTTTTTCCTAAGTTCCTCCTTGATTTCATCAAGCTTGTAAGCAACACCCTTGATGTCAATCTCGTCATAAATCGCCAAAGCTCTCTTAAGTTCTTTGAAAATTCCAACGTAATCAACTATTAGACCAAAAGTCTTGATGTTCTCTCCATTCTTAAAGAACGGTCTGTTAGTTCTCGCTATTGCCTGTAATAAGCGGTGCTCTTTCAAAGGCTTGTCTAAATACATTGTCTGAAGAATTGGAATGTCAAAGCCTGTTAAGAGCATGTCCGTGACAATTAGTATCTTTGGGAACTCCTCCTTCTTGAAGCTGGTGATAATTTCTCTTCTAATTTCTTCTTGGTCTTTTGTTCTATACTTTCTCGTGAGCTCGTTGAAGTACCCTTGAATTATTTGAGGATCGTCTTGGTTGAAAGTCATCACAATTTCGCTGTATTTAGAGGGCAAAAACTTATCAAGAGCCCTTTTGTAGAGAACGCAGGCTTCTCTATCAACGGCAACAACCATGGCTTTGAATGGCTCAACGCTCTCCTTGTAATGCTTGGCTATATCCTCAGCAATCTTTTCAATTCTTTTTGGATTCTTGAGGAAGATTTTGATAGCATTAAGCTTTTTCTTCACCTTCTCCTCTACTTTTTCACGGTATTCTTCTGGAATTTCCTCAAGTTTTGAAGCTAAAAATACTTCAAGGTCTTCTTTTCTCAATCTGACTTCATCCTCGAGTCTTACCTGGTAAGCTATCTTTACAGTGAAGCCGTCCCTTATAGAGTCAATAATAAAATATCTGTCAAGGTAAGGCTCATCCCTATAGCCGAAGGTTGCATAAGTGTCCCTGTACTTTTTAGAGATTGGTGTACCAGTGAAGGCAAAGAATGAAGCGTTTTTCAATATTGAACGCATTGTAGCCGCTAATTCGCCGTATTGAGTTCTATGCCCTTCATCAATGAAGGCTATCACATCCTTACGGCTCATTATCGTCTTTCTGCGCCTGCTCTCTTTCTTAAGCTGCTCTCTGAGTTCTTTGAGTTCCTCTTCTCTGAATTTGTGAATAAGGGTTACGAATATTCCTCTCTTTCCATCTGAGTGCATCAGAATCTCTTTAAGCTTTGGAATTGAACCCACAACCTCAAAGCTCAAGCCTATGGATTTAAGCTCATCAGAAAGCTGTTTTTCCAGCTCACGCCTATCAACGATGAAGAAAATTGTCGGGTTTCCTAAGAGGCGTTTAATCTTGTAAGCAGAGAATATCATTGTTAAAGTTTTTCCACTTCCTTGCCAGTGCCAGATTAAGCCTTTGTTTCTCTCAATTTCACCTTTGGCATATTTAACTGCCCTCTCAACTATTTTATTTGTCGCCCTGAACTGCATGTATCTTGGGAGGACTTTTGTTATAACTCCCTTATCCTCACGATAGAAGATGAAGTACTTTAGGATGTCAAGAAGATTTGTCGGAGTCAGAATTTCCATTATGTTCTCCAGATCATCAAAGCTCTCTCCCTTCCATTCATAAACTGAAACATCCTCAAGCCATGGGACGTTTGGGAAGTAAACGACCCTGTCACCAATGGCAACGCTGAACTGAACGTATTTGAAAAGTTCAGGCATCTCTTTTTCGTAGCGTTTAATCTGCCTATAAGCCTCTTTCCAATCCTTCTTTAGGCGCTTGCATTCAATCAGCACAATGGGAATTCCGTTGATATAGAGAACTATGTCTGGGATTTTTGTTTTAAAGGGATAACCAACTTGATTTGCAACTAAAAACTCATTATTTTCTGGACTTTCATAGTCTATGAGCATCAGTCGTTTTGGCTCGCCAGTTTCTTCATCCTTAATGGGAACATCATCTTTCAAGTAGTCTAAAAGTTTACGGGAGCCTTCAACGCCAAAGGGGATAGTCTTGAGAATAGTTATAACTTCCTCCGCTTCTTTCTCACTACCTTTGTTTATTCTCATAATTGCTCGCTTTACTCGGGAAATTAGGAGGGGTTCTTTTTCATCTTCAAGAACTTCAATCCCTCTCTTATATTGCCAGCCTAATGAGGTGAGCCTTTCAATTGTGGGTTTTTCACATTGTTCCCACTCGGTCATGATTCACACCAATGACTTTAATTTTTCAGCCGAATTTATCAAAAGAACACCTTCAGACCTACATGCGTCCTCAAAGTCTGAATCAAGAGAAACCAGACCTTGGATTCCATAGTATTTGCATGTTGCTAATATGAGGGAATCATTTGGAAGCAGACCATATTTCATAGAAAGTTCATTTGAGATCATTATGATGTCGGGTGTTGGTTCTAAAAAGCCTGGTATACTTAGTAATGGGAAAAGGGTCTCCAAGAACTCTTTAGTTGTGGCTTTCACAGTTTCTTTATCCTTCTTCAACTCCCAGTAGCCTTTTCCTGTTTTTGCCTTTAAGAATATGAAGAAGACTTCACTATAGACTATGCTGTTGATAAAAACTCTAAATTCCCCATTGAAAAGAGTTTCTAAAAGTTCCACAGCTTTGGGATTGTCTTTAGCGAACTTCAATTATAACGTTGCTGTCAAGGAACAAGCTCATCATAAACCTCGGCCTCCAACTCTTGCCAGGTTTTTTCAGTTTTCAATGAGCCTCTGGCTCTTTTTAGGGCTTCTCGAACATTGACTTTAGCTTTCATCCTCAAAATCTCCTCTTTAATTTTCTCCTCAAGTTCTTTGGGGACCTTCACAGTGATGGTGATTTCTTCCATACTCTCACCATAAGGAATTTTATCGTGGAGAGATTTAAGGTTTTGGTGGTACTCCCTTGTGAATTGACTCATGACTCTGATAGCTCAACAACTTCAAGAAAATCAACTTTCTTAAAGTCTTCATCAAAAGTGGCTATTTTTTGAATGCCGTAATATTTGCAAGTGGCAACTATTATCGCATCGTTGGTTAGAAGAGCGTATTTCTCCCCGATTTCTGCAGATAACTTTAGTATTTCCCAGTTGACTTCAACTACCCTCAAGAGTTCATTCTTCATCAGCTGCTCAATTGATTCCTTGACCTTTCCATAAACCCAAGCGTATTTATCCAAATGCTTTTTGAGATCATAAACGCCCTTTAATCCATCTCGAAGGGCTAAGGTAAACATAACTTTATAGGCTGTTTCAGAGAAAACAACTGGATTTATAACTAAGGTAAAGCCCCTTTCAATCAACGACTTCACTAATGCCTTTGCCTTTTCGTCACCGAGGTTCAATCCTACCAGAACAGAAGAATCCACAAAGACTTCAGAATGATTCATAGTAAGCCTCCTTAAGCTTCTTATAGTCTATGCCCTCAACTTTCTCGATAACCATGGAATCCAAGATTTTCTCAAGCTCCTCCTCATCTATAATCCTGATGATGACCTTTGAGTGCTCTTTGAGCTTTAGCTTTTTCAGAGGTTTCAAAACTCCATCCTCATAAATCGCCTCAATAACCTGCACAACTCCCACCATAAGAAATTTTATTCTTGAAGGATTTAAGGTTTTGGTGTTTATTTTTGAGTGGGTAGTTAAAGGGGTTAACATCAATCAGATAAGCGGAGATCCCAAGACAAATTCTAAAACTTACTTTCCATTCTTGACTCTATGCGGGCGGAGGTGGGGGAGTCGAACCCCCCACACCCTCTGGGGAGCGAGGGTGAAATGCTCCTCACCCTGTATGACGATCCCCTAGTACCTCCGACCCCAGAGGGGGACCGCCACTCCACCCTTATGTCTCTGTAGGCATACGGACAGCCATGTGGCCATCTCCATCACCCCCGTTACAAGTTGTATTAGCATCACTGTAGTTACTAGATCTGCTGAAGCTACTAGAGCGAGGAGCATCCCAACCTCCACATATGATAGTATATCACTTATGATTATCTGATACTTATACTTTTTGTCATATTGAAGTCAGATCCTCATTGCTTTTAGACTGGCTTTCCGGCCATTGATTTTTAAATAAACTTTCCTCTAAATACTTGATCTCTTGTTTATTGACAAACACCTTAACCTTCCTATCTTCGTCGAGCAAATAAACAAAATCTCCAAATTTTAGAAGTTTACCACGGAGAATTTCGCCATCTCTCAGATAAATAATTGCTGGGGGATAATATGCAGTGCTGAATCCATAAACAAGCGCTATCATCGTAAAAATGAAGAATGCTAATATCGAACTTGTCACAGCAAAAACTAAGGAATCTTCCTGAATCGCCCGTTTTATGGAGAGTATCGAGATAAAGGAGGTCACCACTGAAAATAGATAGTTGCTGGAAACCTTTCGGATAAGTTCCATGGTGTTAATAAAAAATGAAGCAGGATCTCCTAGAGTTTTTTAATAGTACCTTCATAGTTTCGTAAGAATGCTCCGAGATGTGTATCATTTTGCTTAATCTCTTCAAATTTCTTTTGATATGCATCCTGAAATGTCCCCAACAAGCTATGCTTCCAGAAATACTCGTATATTCTTGTTGTCCACCAAAGCAGAGAGAAAAATACAATCTGAAGCAGAATTAGCACAATTAAGGGTATCCACCTAAGATAATTTTGAAGATAATATACAAATATGGAAGGAACCACAATAAAGAACACTACAAATACAAGGCCTGTGACATAAGAAGCGGGCTTGTTGGGCTGTTCAACATGTGTATCTGCTATTAGCCTCCCAAAATAGTAAAAAATGGCACTGGCTACTAAAACAAGTACCGAAATATCAACCTTTGTCAGTGATGATAAATCAAGCATTAAATCCCCACCCTCCTCCTTCCCGTTAGCAAATCTTTCATTAAGCCCTTCTTAATTCTCTCAAGCTTTTCCTTGCGCTTTCTTAAGAGTTCGAGCTTTTTGTCAACAGTCATGAGAATTTCGGCGATTTTCTTTTGTTCTTCGATGGGTGGGAGAGGAAGTTGGATCATTTTCCATAGTTTTGTATTCATGTTTCCCTGCGTTCCTTTTTGCGCTTTTGCTTGTAATTCCTCTTTCTTTGTTTCAAAGAAATAGTATAAGAAAACCTTGTCAATGTTTTTCTTTGGTTTAACCGAAATGAATCCGTCATGAATGCATCCACCTTTTCCAGTCATTATTATCGCAGGCTCTCCAATAGTGCCACTATTAGAAACGATTAAAGTCCCATCTGGACAATATACGCTCCGTTTCTTACCCTCTTCCGTAACAGTATCCTCCGTTTTTGTCAAGTACAGTCCCATTTTGTATTTTGAAATATCAGAGATCTTTATCCAAGGAATCTCACCCCCAAAATACCTGGGATCCCCTTTAGGTCTCGGAGAAGCTCCCCTCTTAATTTCGGCAATCTCTTCAAGCCTTACAACCCTCCACCCCTCAGGGATCTCCCCAATTTCGGTTTTCTTAAACCTCTTGTGCTTGATTCCTTTGGTCAAAAGCCTCTGCATCAAGCCCTTCTTTAAGCGCTCCGTCTTTTCAATTGCCAAGTCAGTTTTTTCAATCGCTTCATCAACCAGGTTTTTGAATCGAATCCCCTTCTTTTTGTAACGCTTTTCCCAAAACCAGAATTATAGAAACAAACCTGAGACCCACCTTTGACAAGAGATTGTTTATTAGACCCATAGGACATGGCATATTTATTATCTTGTGACTCTCGATATGCTTCAATGATACCATCAATATAGTGGTTTAATTTACTGTCCGGATCATTTTTGACATTTGGATCAACAAATCTCATATCAATAGATGCCAGTCTGCCATCAGTAATAATATTGATGATAGGATCGGGATTCCCTGGTTGATCCTTTGATGGCTTCCATTCTCGACTGGCTTTAATCCGAGGCTGCAAGACATTATCCTGATAATCTTTAAGAGCAGCATTTTGTGGAGCCAGAATAATTTCAGGAACACCACCTTTGATATCTGGACGTACAACTCGGGTCCCTAATTGAGAACTTGTAAGAACATCCATAAACTGCCTGACTCGACTCATGAGTTCCGGCATATTAACAAATTTTGAAAATCTTTCTACCGGCTCATATTTACCGGCTGAATTCATTTCATAATCAGTGCTTGGCTCTCCAAATAAAT
>CAZTOS010000007.1:44085-47419 GCA_964615185.1 uncultured Thermococci archaeon | reverse complement strand
GAGAGAAATATAAACAAAGGTGATAATCATGCACTTAATGGAATTACCTCGCGAGGTTCTTCTTGGAGAAAATTTAAAAGATAAGGTCGGGGAAGTTGCTAAAAGGCTAAAATTAGGCGAAAGAGTCCTGATTCTTTATGGGCCTAAAACTAAAGAGATTGCTGGAAAGGAGGTTAAGCATCACTTAAAAGAGAGCTTTGATGTTCACAGTTTGACAATTAAAAAAGCTTCAATGAAAGAAGTTGAAAAAACAGTTGAGAAGATAAAAAACGAGAATATCCAGTGGATTGTTGCAGTTGGCGGTGGAAGCATAATTGACGTTGCTAAACTTGCCTCATTCAAGAGTGGTATTCCGTTCATTAGCTTCCCTACAACTGCTTCTCATGACGGCATAGCAAGCGCAAATGCATCAATTAAAGACCTTAATACCAAAACTTCGATAAAGGCAAAACCGCCGATAGCTGTTATTGCCGATGTAAAAGTCATCAAAACTGCCCCATACAGATATCTTGCGGCTGGAGTTGGGGACATGATCTCCAACCTAACGGCAGTAAAAGACTGGCAGTTAGCACATAAACTCAAAGGAGAGTATTACAGCGAATATGCGGCTTCTCTTTCTTTAATGAGTGCCAAAATGGTGATAAAGAACGCTGACATTATAAGACTGGGTAATGAGGAAAGCGTTAGAAAAGTAATAAAAGGCTTAATTTCAAGCGGCGTTGCCATGAGTATAGCTGGCTCTTCAAGACCGGCAAGTGGAGCTGAGCATCTTTTCAGCCATGCTTTGGATTTAATTGCCCCTAAGCCAGCTCTGCACGGCGAGCAGTGTGGTGTTGGAACGATAATTATGGCTTACCTCCACGGACTGAAGTGGCAGAAAATTAGAGAAACTTTAAAGAAGGTCAATGCTCCAACAAATGCATATGAATTAGGTATTGATCCGGAGTATATTATTGAAGCCCTAACCATTGCGCATACAATTAGACCTGAGAGATATACTATCTTGGGAAAGGATGGTTTAACGCGAGAAGCAGCTGAAAAAGCTGCTAAAATCACTGGAGTCATTTGACTATCACCATTCACATAGGGGGTGTCAGAATGGTAATCACGTTAGTTGGTGAAAAGTTGGCTAAACCTGGTGTTGAATTCATTTATTACGGCGCAGCTGACCCATGCAAAACCTGTAGGCTGGCAAGGGTCTGCGTTGGGAACTTAGAGCCTGGAAGGAGGTACAAAGTAGTGCGAGTAAGGAACATAGAACACTCTTGTCCCCTTCATGAAGGAAAAGTCAGAGTTGTCGAGGTTGTTGAGCCTTCTATAGAAGTGGCAATAGAGCCCAGGCTTGCAATAGTTGGTTCAAAGATTAAAATTAACTTCGTTGAATGCGATGATCCAGAAAAGAGGGATGTAATTAGGCCAGAAGGACTTTTTGAGGGTGATACTGTTAAAATCCTTGAAATTGTCGGTGAAATCGAGTGTAACGGTAAAAAATACAAAGTGGTCAAAGTCATGAGGGAAAAAGAGTAATTCCCTTTTCTATTTCTCTTTTTCCACAAAAATCATGAACTCTTCTCCAAGTGCTTTTATCTTGTAACCTCTCACTTCTCCATCAAGGAGGCGTTTGATGTTTCTGAACAAAAATTCCCTCTTTCTAAGCAGCTCTTGGGCTTCTTTCACATTTATTGCTTTGAATCTCAGCTTTCCTCCCGCTCTCGTCTGGGCAACCTTTGGCACATCAACTCTTGCAACTACCCCAATCTTTGCATAACCTCCCGTTGTCTGTCTGTCAGCGAGCATGATTATTGGCTTCCCGTTGGCTGGAACCTGAATAGCTCCCAAAGGGATTGCATCGGTGATTATATCTGCCCCTTTTTCGGAGTGCTCTATCTCTGGACCTTCCAAGCGGTAGCCCATTCTGTCTGAATTTGGGGTTACTTCATAGGTTGAGCTTAGAAAAGTTTCAATACCTTTTTCTGTGAAATGCTCGAGCTGAGGGCCCAGAATTACTTTAATTTCACTTTCGTTTGAGTAACGTGGGATTAACGCTTCGGGCAGAACTTTCCCTTCTTTCCCTGTCAGAATTGCATATCCAAGCTTGAGCTTATTTCCCTGCTTCAAAGCTCTCCCAAGCTTTGCCCTTAAATAAGTTGAGCAGCTTCCGAGGATTTTATCACATAAAATTCCACCAGCGAATGCTATATATCCATAAACACCACTCTTTAGAGCTCCTATCTCAAGAACATCTCCCCGCTTAGCCCAATGGCTCTGCCAAGGCTCAATAGGAATACCATTTAATCTTACATCGACATTTCCAGCAACTGCAAAAACTGCTGAGGAGTGGAATCTTATGGTGGGACCCTTTAAGACAAATTCGATTAAAGGGGCGTTGTCATGATTCCCAACGAGGTAGTTAGCCAAGCGCGCACTCACTTCGTCCATGACTCCGCTAACGGGGATTCCAAACTTCTGGTAGCCATATCTTCCAAGGTCTTGGATTGTGGTGAGGGATTGAACATTAATGAGCTCAATCATTTCTGCTCGCCCCATTCTCTCTTATGAATTTCCCAAAACTCTTCCTCACTTATCGGTATGAACTTGACGTAGTCACCTGGCTGTAACAGAGTTGGTGGATCTTTCTCTGGAGTGAAAAGTCTCAGCGGTGTTCTTCCTATCAAACGCCACCCACCGGGGCTTTCTATGGGATAAATACCTGTCTGCTTTCCAGCTATGCCAACACTCCCTGCTGGTACTTTCAAGCGTGGCTTTTCTAAACGAGGAGTTGCAATCCTTTCATCCATTCCTCCAAGATAAGCAAATCCTGGCGTAAATCCAAGCATGTAAACTCTGTAGAGTGGCTTTGAGTGAATTTCGATGACATCATCAGTGGTCAAACCGTTATGCTGAGCTACAAACTCAATGTCTGGTCCAAATTCTCCACCATAGACCGTTGGAATTTCCACAATCCTTGGCTTTTCTTCCTTTGGTTCCGCTGAGAGGAAAGGCTTAATGGCATCGAGGACTTCTTGATAGCTGAGCTTGAGTGGGTCATAATACACATAGATGCTTGTATAGGTGGGAACAACTTCAATAAGCCAATCTGGTGAGGCTTTTTCTATGGCATTGGCAACTGCATGGACTTTTTTGTTAATTCCTTCGTCTATCCTATCTCCAAAAATAATAAGTAGAGCAGAGTCTCCAGCTGGTTTGAACTGCATAAAATCACCTGTAGCTTGGTTTTAGAATTTTCAACCCTTCAACTTTCTCAAAATGCTTTGTATTGTGGGTTACCACTGTTAATCCATTGTGGATTGCAGTTGCAGCAATCAACGCATCA
>CAZTOS010000007.1:32369-43985 GCA_964615185.1 uncultured Thermococci archaeon | reverse complement strand
GTGGGTTACCACTGTTAATCCATTGTGGATTGCAGTTGCAGCAATCAACGCATCAGCCAGGCCAATTTGGTAGTCTCTTCTTATTGCCCCTCCCAGAATGGCAATTTCTTGAGTTAGAGGCACCACTTCAAAATGAGACAGAAACCTCAATATTTTCTCGTGTTTTATTGGGTCTCTTGTCTCCTTCCCTGAAAATATCTCCGCCATACTGATTACTGAAAGAAAGATGCCCTCGTTAGATATATCGAGTAAGAACTCCTTTGATCCCTTGATGCCTCTGAGAATGTCAATTATAACATCAGTATCAACTAAATACATCCTCTATCCCACTCACTTCTGAGTTTTTTGATGTCTATGTCCTCCTCAAGGATGCCAAAAACTTCCTCTAAGTCCCTTTCAAAGTCTTTGATTATCACCAGTTTAACCTTTTTTGGAGCTTTTACTTTCTTTAGAGGTTTGAACACTCCATTTTCATAAACTGCCTCTATTATTCCCATCTTCTTCCCCATTTTCCATTATTGTTGATGCTTAAATAATCTTTCCCATTGGCACAATCTTGACCCCTTCCTCCTCCAAGCGCTTTCTGATGTATGCTGCAATCTCAAGGGCTTTTGGATTGTCACCGTGAACGCAAATTGTATCAGCTTTAAGCTCGATCCACTCACCGTTGATTGCTTTAACGCCTCCATCCTTGACCATTGAAATTACCCTCTCCGCTATAAGCTCCTTATCGTGAATTACTGCACCCTCTTTGCTCCTTGGAACTAAGGTTCCATCTGGATTGTAAGCTCTATCAGCAAAAACTTCGTGAGCAACTCTAAGCCCCATTTCCTTGGCAATCTCTAAGGGCTTTGAGAGCGACAATCCTACAAAAATCAGCTTTTTGTCAAAATCTGCTATTCCTTCAAGAACTCCTCTTGCAAGCTCTTCATCTTTGACTAAAGCATTATAGAGAGCTCCATGGGGTTTAACATGCTGTAGAGTTAAGCCCTCAGCTTTAACAAATGCATATAACGCTCCAATTTGGTAAAGAGTGTAATTCCTTGCTTCTTCCCTTGTTATCTTCATGTATCTCCTACCAAAGCCCATAAGGTCTGGGTAGCCTGGGTGAGCACCTACTTCAACGCCGTTTTCTTTTGCAAGCTTTACGGTTTTTCTCATCACCAATGGGTCTCCAGCGTGCCAGCCGCATGCAATGTTGGCTGATGTAATGTATTTCATAACTTCCTCATCCATGCCGAGTTTGTATCTTCCAAAACTTTCTCCGAGATCAGAATTGAGGTCAACTTTCATAATTATCACCTCCAGAACTCAAGAGAAAATAAAAAAGATAAAATTTAAGCTTTTGTAAGGATCTCTCTGTATTCTTCCATAACTTTAAGCTCCCTCTCGCTGGGTTTTGTGGCTGCTGAAATCACGAGTGCAACTATTACATTGATGATTACTGCTACAAGACCCGCAACGGCTGGGTGTTCAACAGTTGGGAAGCCAACTTTTCCTCCAATCTGTGGTGAGAGGAACGCTGCGAGGAAGCTCCCAATTATCAATCCCCAGAGGGCACCGTTTCTGTTTATGTACCTCTTCGTACTTGGAACTATTGCTGGAAGAAGGAGTGGTAGGAACTGTAGTCCACCAGCACAGGCAATTGAAGCTATGTTGAATATTAGACCCGGCTTGAGGAGGGCGAAGTACCATCCTATGAGGGCCCAAATTATCATGAAGACTCTGCTGACAAGCACATAATGTCCCTCATCTGCACCGGGCTTGATATGCTTTTGGTAGATATCCCTGACCAGAATCATCGATGTTGAGCCTAAGAATGAATCGAGGGTTGACATTGCTGCTGCAGTGGCGCCGGCAAGCAGGAATCCTGCGAGAACTGGATGAAGGAGCTTGTATATCATCACCGCCGCAACTGCATCGGCACTTCCATACTGGGCTTTCAGTGCCGAGATAAACCCAGCATCGAGAACCCCTGGGATTCCCTTTGCATTCGCTACTGCAGCTGAAAGTCCTATTAGTGCTGCGGCAATGTAGTAGGTGCTCAAATAGATTGCAGTTCCTACTGCAGACGTCTTAAGGATTTTCTCGTCCTTGGCTATATAGTACTTAATCCAGAGGTGCTGGAGAAGCATGAGACCAGGGCCATATATAAGGACTGCCCCGAGCATCTTTTGAGGCGTCCAATTCATGGTTAGTAGCTTCGGATTTACTGCCCTAACGGAGTCCATAAGGACTGCAAAGCCTCCAGGTACAAGTTTGCCAACGATAATCAATGCTGCCACGAAAATGCCTATGTACATCCAAATTCCCTGAAGTACGTCGGTCCAGTAAGCAGCTCTAAGCCCACCGAGGAAAAGATAGACAGCTGCCACGAGTATCAATATTAGTGAGGCCCACTGATAAGGAATGTGCCCCTGGCTTGCAACATCGAGAATTATTCCAAGACCAACGGCTTGGACCACTATATATGCAATTATGAAAAGTGCCATGACAATTGCAGTTATTACTCCAATAGCTTTGCTGTCATAGAAATCGCTCAGCATATCGGCGGGAGTTATATGTCCTCTGGCCTTCCCTATCTTCCATATTCTTGGTCCAGCTATGTACATGAAGATTCCCGCGAGAACTGTCCAGGCAGAAGCTGCAATCCAAAAAGTAACACCCGCCGTTGCAAACACCGCTACACTTGTTAAGAACGCAAAAGCGCTATGATAAGTTGCTGCGGTTGCAAGGAAAGTGACGATTGTGCTCCCTTTTCTGCCAAGGACGTAAAAGTCCTCCATGGACTTCTTCATGATTTTTCCTGCCCAAGCACCGATGCCTATTACAAGCAAGCTGTAGAAGAATATAATTGTGGTGGCAACCTGCCAAGCTTCCATTACTCGCCACCCCCGAGATCATAGTACGCCCAGATTACAAAGAGCAATAGAACTATTATCCACCATATCACAGAATATGCGAATGGCTTGCTCATGTGGAGAACTGATGGGTCTGGTGTGTTGAAAAGGTACACTGCAAAGGGAAATATCCATAGAATTACTGTTAGAATAGCCAGGTTTTTGTCATTTATAAAAGAGGGCTTTTCAGGCATTGTCACCACCTCTTTGGAAAATATCCACAATTTGAATGTTACTCTTGAAATATATAAAGTTTTTGAACTCATATTCTTTATGTTGTTGCATTGACAAAGGGAAGTACAACTCTATTGATAGTACTAGTTCAAGATTGACTGTATTTATCTTAACATTTTCCGTGGTAATTTTCTTACCTTTGCACAACTTTTCTCTACAAAAAGTAAAGAATACCCAAAAGCGATAAACCTTTAACCCTTTCCTCTAATTACACTTCATGCCGGTTATAGATGCAGCGATATTCATTCAAGGAATTGATGTTGAAGGTTATACCACACCAAAAGTAGTGGAAGAAGTGAAAGACCCTGAGTCGAAGCTCTTTCTGGAGAGCTTAATCAGTGCTGGCAAAGTAAAAGTTTTGATGCCTTCAGAGGAGAGCATTGAGGTTATTAAGACGAAAGCCCTCGAGACAGGAGAATTAGATGAGCTGAGCGAAGCAGATATTGAAGTTCTTGCACTTGCTTATGAGCTAAAAGCTGTCCTTTTTACTGATGATTACAATCTCCAGAATATTGCCAAAACTCTTGGAATAAAGTTTAAAACGCTTAAAAGAGGCATAAGAAAAGTAATCCGCTGGAGATATGTATGCATCGGATGTAACAAAAAATTTGACCGTGAGCCACCAGGAGGCATCTGCCCTGATTGTGGGAGCCCTGTTAGGTTGCTCCCAATGAAAAAGAGAAAAAAGCGTCAGCGCTCATAGGGTTCTTCATCGCTCCGCTTAAATTTACTCATCATCCGCTATAATTTTATCGGATGTAGTATTCAATAAGTTTTCTAAGCTCAAAATTTGGCTTGACCTTTTTCCTTAAAAACCTTCTAAGCTGCGTGTTTTCAGCTAAAAGTCCGCTCAGCTCTATAGCCAAAATTTTGTTGTCTTCACTAACTCCATAGGCTTTATATCTGAGAGGTGCCCACTTCTTTTCAAGTTCATATACTCTTTTTTCGAGCTCTTGCACTTCTCTCTCAAGATTCTGCACGTTTCCATTTGGGGTTTTGAAGTTTTCAGTAAGAATTATCCTCAAGATGTGCTCCTCACTAACCTTGTATTTTTCGCCGAGATCTTTTATTTTCTTCCAGAGATCTTCATTAATCTCAACCTCGATTTTTCCAAATCCTCTTTCAGGTTTTATTTTCAAGCGCACGCTTTCTCTCCTCCAGCTCTTTTCTCAAAGCCCTGTTTTCTTTTCTTAATTTTTCACTCATCTCACGCATGAACTCTCTATCTTTCAGAGCTTTTTCATAAAACCTCTCTAGAACCTCAAGCTGTTCTTCGATCTCTTTTAGCTTTTCCTCAAGCTTAGCTTTTTTCTCATTAAGAAAGGCTTCTCGTTCAGCTTTTAGGGTTTCTTCAGCTTTTTTGAGATTTTCTTCGATTAATTTTATGATTTCCGTCCCGCTGAGCTTTTTAAGCTCTTTGAACTTCTCTTTTGGAAGAATTATTTCCATCAGGTTCACCTTTTTCTTTTCATTTCAGTCTTCCTGTCATAACATAAGATGTAGAATGCTAATAAGCTCTTCCACTTTCCATAGGGCTCTATAACTTCTCTCACATCCTTCTCTTTTACTTCTTTAGTTCTCTTTCCAAAAATTTTGGCAATCCCTCTTCTCAGACCCAAATCTCCAGCTGGATAAACATTCTTTCTGAGTCCATACAGTAGGAAAAGCTCAGCGCTCCACTTTCCAATTCCTCGAAACTTTGTAAGATACTTTATTGCTTCTTGCTCTGTCAAATGTTCAAGGCTTAAATTAAGCTTCCCCCTTAGGTAAAGCTCAGAAAGTTCTTTGATGTATTCTGCTCTATATCCGAGTTTCGCTTTCTTTAGCTCTTCAACACTCAGCTTTGCTATATTTTCTGGCTTTGGAAAAACATACAGGCTTCCAATTTTCTTACCGGCTAACTCGACCAGGTTCCTAATAGTTCTCATGGCAAATTCAAAGCTAACTTGTTGTTGAGCTATTGTCTCAACCAGAGCTTGATACTTATATGGAGCAGCTGGAATTGTTAATCCATAAAACTCCTCAATAAGGAATGCAAACTTTGAATCCTGAATTTCACCATAAAATTTCTCCAAATCAGTATTAAGCCCAAGAATGAACCTAATTTTCTCTTTTGCATCTTTCTTTTCTTTCGATGAGAGATAATATGGCAAATAAAAGTTCTCTCCATCAAAACCAGCTATGCCATGATCTAAAGCCTGCCAGAATACTCCCCTCTCATATTTCCAAGTTTTGTTCTTTATCATCTCGTGGGTTACTTTTTTGAGGTCTATCATTTCAACCATTGATCAAGTTTGACTGGATTTTCCTTTATATCCTTTAGGGTAGATACATAAAGGTGTTTTCCATCTTGAGAACGCTTAATTTCCAATTCACCCACTTCCTCCAAGAACAGCATAATCTCTTTGATTTCTCTGTCTTTTATTCCAAACTGTTTCCTTAGGAATTCCCAAAATGGTTCTTTATTCGAGTACTTTGCCGCACTTCGTACAACCTTCCATGCGATTTTAATTTTTTCATTCCCTCTAACAACCTTAAACTTCTTGATTTCTTCTCTCATAATCCATCAGTAAAAAATCTCGCTCTTTCTTTATTAGTTTTTTCGAGATTTTGGCCTAAATTTCAACATGAATCTAAACGCTAATTAGAGAATCTGAGAGAAAACTTTAATTAGGTCGAAGAAACAAATTTTATACAAGGTGGTGATAAATGCGAAAAGTTTTACTGGTCATAGCATTCCTTATCCTTCTCACACCTGGATTTGCTCAGGCTAAGACGGTTTATGTGGCTCAGATTAAGGGTCAAATAACCTCATATACCTATGACCAGTTTGATAGATACATAAGTGAGGCAGAAAAAGCCAATGCTAATGCTGTAATCATTGAGCTTGACACATCTGGAGGAAGAGGAGATGCCATGCAGAATATAATACAGAGAATTCAAACTGCAAAAGTTCCAGTAATAATATATGTTTATCCTTCTGGAGCCATGGCAGCCTCTGCTGGAACCTACATAGCATTGGGATCTCACTTAATAGCAATGGCACCAGGGACAGGTATTGGGGCCTGTAGACCAATCCTCGGTTATTCTCAAAACGGAAGCATAATTGAGGCACCGGCTAAGATAACAAATTTTTATGTAGCCTATATCAAGAGTTTAGCAGAGGCAAGTGGAAGAAACGCAACAATTGTTGAAAAATTCATAACCGAGGATTTAAGTTTAACACCTGAGGAAGCATTAAAATATCATGTCATCGAGGTCATAGCGCATGATCTGAATGATCTCCTTAACAAAGCTGATGGAATGAAAACTAAACTACCTGTTAACGGCAAATACGTGACACTCAGTTTAAAGGGTGCTCAGGTAGTTTATCTGAAACCAACATTTAAGGACAAGTTGATTACATACATAACTGATCCAGTGGTAGCATATGTTCTCTTAACTCTCGGAATTTGGGCGCTGATTCTGGGATTCTTAAGTCCAGGATGGCATGTTCCAGAAACTGCTGGGGCAATAATGATTGCTCTTGCAATAATTGGCTTGGGATACTTCGGCTACAGAAGTGCTGGGCTTTTGCTGATATTCCTTGCAATTATTTTCTTCATAGCTGAAGCGTTAACTCCGACCTTCGGTCTCTTTACTGTTGCGGGCTTCATATCGTTTGTTTTAGGGAGCATATTCCTATTCAGTGGAGGTGGTGGCGTGGATTATTTAGTAAGCAAGGAAGTTTACAGCCAGCTCAGAGTAGTAATAATAACAATAGGCATTCTATTGGCGGTCTTTTTCACCTTTGGAATGGCTACAGTGATAAGAGCTCATAGGAGAAAGGCCCAAACAGGAAAAGAAGAGATGATAGATCTTGAGGGGGAGGTCATTGAGCCACTTGTTCCAGAGGGCATGATAAAGGTTAGAGGCGAACTTTGGAGAGCAGTCAGCAAAACCGGAGAGAAAATAGATATTGGTGAAAAAGTTAGAGTTGTTGGAATGGAGGGGTTAAAACTCATTGTTGTTAGAGAAAAAGAGAAAAGGCTTAAAGAAGGAAGCAAAGGTGGTGGATGAAAATGGTAGGCTTTATTGGTGGAAGCTTTATCGTAACGGCAATTGTTTTGTTGTTTATTTTAGTGTTTTTGAGTTCAGCACTGAAAATAGTCAAGGAATACGAAAGAGCAGTGATATTCCGTTTAGGAAGAGTTGTTGGAGCAAGAGGGCCGGGTCTGTTCTTCATAATCCCAATTTTTGAAAAAGCAGTTATAGTGGACTTAAGAACTCAAGTTTTAGACGTTCCAGTGCAGGAAACAATAACCAAAGACAACGTTCCAGTTAGAGTTAATGCGGTTGTATATTTCAGGGTTGTGGATCCAATTAAGGCAGTTACACAAGTTAAGAACTACATCATGGCAACCTCACAAATTGCCCAGACGACCTTGAGAAGTGTAATAGGCCAGGCACATTTGGATGAGCTTTTGAGTGAGAGAGAAAAATTAAACAGAGAATTGCAGAGGATTATAGACGAAGCAACTGACCCTTGGGGAATTAAGGTAACAACCGTTGAGATAAAAGACGTTGAGTTGCCAAGTGGAATGCAGAGGGCAATGGCAAGACAGGCTGAAGCAGAGAGAGAAAGAAGAGCAAGAATAACACTTGCTGAAGCAGAAAGGCAAGCAGCAGAGAAGCTCAGAGAAGCCGCTGAGATAATCTCAGAACATCCAATGGCATTGCAATTGAGAACATTGCAAACAATCAGCGATGTTGCGAGTGACAAAAGCAATGTTATACTTCTAACACTTCCTATGGAAATGCTCAAGCTCTTCAGAAGCCTGGCTGACACATCAGAAATCGCTAAGAAAAAGCTTGAAAAAGAAATAGAAGAGAAGTGAATTACCCCTCTACTTCACTTTTAATTCTTTGATTTATTATGATTTTTAGTTTTAATATAGTAACTAAAGATTTTACAGCGTTAATTTTAAAAATGTAGCCTTATTGTTATTATATATTGGAGGTGGGGCGCTATGAAAGTAAAGTTAGCATATCCCGAATATCAGGTAGAAATAACAGAGAAAGAAGTATATCTCTTTAATGGTAAGCTTATAAGCGCCCCCCTTGATGAGGTGATATATTATGCATACGGAAAGGATGCTGTTCTTCCAGAGGAATTAAAAAAAGTGGCACATGACGTTCTGAAGGTGTTTACGCTTCTCTCCAGAGATACAAACTTGCTGAAATTCGCATTACCAAACTTTTCAAAGGGCATTACTGCTTAGAGCATACCTTTGTTCCTTTACAGATTTTTGTGTCTATTCTTTTCAATAGCTTCAAAATTTTTCATAAGTTAGTTAAAAATCTTTAAGTAGTGTTTTTTTCAATATGAAGTATTGCCAGCCTTTTGGAGGGATGAATATGAAGGCGAAGATAAGGATTCTCGATGTATACACCGGGAGATTTGTTGTGGTTATAAATGAGAAGGATGCTAAAAAAGTTAAATTACATCCAGAAGATTTAGTTAGAATTGAGAGTGGCAAAAAAACAGTATATGGAGATGTTGTGATAAGCAATATGGTTGAAGAAGGGGAAATTGGATTAAGCAAGGATATTCTCCAAGTACATAGCTTTTCTCAGGGAGAGATTGTTAACATAGCCCCAGCAGGAACCCCAGAAAGCATACGTTACATAAAGAAAAAGATGCATGGAGCAAAGCTGAGAAAAGTTGAGATTGAGAGCGTAATTAAGGATATTGTTGATAGAAAGCTTAGAGAAATTGAAATCAGCGCATTTGTCACTGCTCTTGAGGTTAATGGTCTTGACATGGATGAAATTGCCGCACTCACCGTTGCAATGGCAGAGACAGGTGATATGCTGGACATAGACAGAAAGCCGATTATGGACGTTCACAGCATTGGGGGAGTTCCAGGAAACAAGACAAACATTCTTGTTGTTCCAATTGTTGCCGCCGCTGGATTAACAATTCCAAAGACATCATCAAGAGCCATCACAAGTGCGGCAGGAACAGCTGATGTTGTTGAAGTGCTTACAAACGTATCATTTAGCTTGGACGAGATTAAGAGAATTGTTGAAAAGATCGGCGCTTGCCTCGTGTGGGGAGGAGCATTGAACTTAGCCCCAGCTGATGATATAACAATTAAGGCAGAGAGAGCCCTAAGCATTGACCCAAGAGGATTAATGCTTGCAAGTATCATGTCAAAGAAGTACGCAATGGGTTCTCAGTACATTTTAATTGACATTCCAACCGGTAAGGGAGTTAAAGTTGAAACAATGGAGGAAGCCAGGTCATTAGCAAGAGACTTCATTGAGCTTGGAAAGAGATTGGGACAGTATGTTGAGGTTGCAATAACTTATGGCGGACAGCCAGTTGGACACACAGTTGGTCCAGCCCTTGAGGCTAAAGAAGCACTGCAGACACTCATGACCGGAAAAGGCCCTGGAAGCCTCGTTGAGAAGGCAACGGGCTTGGCAGGAATCCTATTAGAGATGGGTGGTGTTGCACCAGCTGGAATGGGTAAGAAAATGGCAAAAGAAATTCTCGGGAGCGGAAAAGCATACCAGAAGATGAGAGAAATCATTGAAGAACAGGGAGGAAATCCAGATATTAAGCCAGAGGAAATTCCGATTGGGGACAAAACGTACACATTCACAGCACCAACAAGCGGATATATAACGTTTATTGACAACAAAGCTATAACAGGAATTGCAAGAGCGGCTGGAGCACCAGAAGACAAGGGAGCTGGACTTGAACTTTATGTTAAGGTTGGAGAGAAAGTCAAGGAAGGTGACCCATTGTTCAAAATTTACGCAGAAAGTGAAGCAAGACTTGAGCAGGCAATTGTCTACGCAAGAAGGACAGAGCCAATAAGAATTGAAGGGATGGTTCTCCAGAGGATAGGAAATATTTAGCTTCTTTCCCTCTTTTAATGCTTTCCATGTCTTTCGTACCAGCCCCACTCCTTCTTTGGTCCAAAAGCTCTGACTCCTTTCTTGACAAGGGTAATCCTTAAGTCCTTAGCCATCTCGTGAGTTATTTCCCCCCTTTCCTCAAGCCAGTTGATAATTTCTAAAGCCTCTTCATCGGTTTCACATCTTCTTAAGAAATCAATCACTGTAGGGTTATACCCTGAAAAATTTATCTTCTCATCTTCTAGCTCCTCCTCTTCAAGAACTTGGAATTCATCTATACGATAACCTTTAATAACAATACCTTCCCTTTCTTCAAGCTCTTCAGCTAAGGCGGGGAATTTTTCTCTAAACTCCTCCTTATCATATTCCTGCCAAGCGAATTCATCAACAGGTTTCTTCTTTTTCTTGTCCATTAATTCCACCTAATAATGGGTTGGAGGTTAGTTTATAAAATCTTCTTTGTAAGGTGATATTATGAGGGGCTCATATTTCTTAGTCATTAAAGTCGAAAGAGACATGATTGTACGAACCAAAAGAAAAGAGTTTCCCCTTAAAGCAGGGTATTATGTCTATGTGGGCTCTGCAATGAACTCCCTTGAGAAGAGAGTTGAGAGGCACTTTAAAAAAGACAAAAAGCTTCACTGGCATATTGATTTTCTTCTTAAAGAATCCGAGCTTCTGAGGGCTTATATAATTCCAAGTAATGTAAAAATCGAAGAGGAGCTCTCAATGGAGGTTTCTAAATTCGGAAAGCCCGTTGAAGGATTTGGGGCGAGCGATTTAAAAATAGGCTCAAATCTCTATTATTTCAAAGATGAACCGGATAAAATCTTAACTGATATTCTCCAAAAATTGGGATTAAAGTGGAAAAGTGTTAAAAGTCCTGATGAAGTTAGAGAATTGGAGGGAGAAAGATGACTAAGGTAGTTGAGGCCGTATATGATGGGGAGGTATTCAAACCTTTAAAAAGAGTAAACCTACCAAAAGGGGCAAAAGTTAAGGTTATTATTGGGCCTACAATAGTTGACCTTCTAAAAAATACCAATTTGAAACTTCTGAAAACATTGAGGAAGTGCTTGAGGATGTTAGGGGGCGAAAAAAAGTTTACTGTTGATACCAATATAATAATCAAGGCATTTTTTAAACCAAAAAATATTCCTTCTCATGTAATAGAGCGTGGGCTGGAAACTCATGAAAAATGCAGATTGATCCTCAGGAAGATTATGTCCTTTGATGTTTATGTCCCATATCCAATTGTCATAGAGACAGCAAGTGTCATAAAACGATTGATTAGGAATGAGGAAATTGCAAAAGAGTTTGCTACGGGTATAGAGAATTCATTTACCATAATTGAAGAAGCGGAAATTAAGGAAATTGCTCTTGACATTGCATGTAAAACCGGTGCTTCGGGATTGGATACATATTTTCTGGCAGTAGCAAAAATGTTTGGCACACTGCTAATTAGTGATGACGAAAAAATGGTGAAGCATGCTGAAACATTGGGAATACCTTCCATTTTAGTACGACAAAAATCTTTGAGTGAAATGCAAAGTTTATTGGAGGGAGAGAAATG
>CAZTOS010000007.1:7073-32269 GCA_964615185.1 uncultured Thermococci archaeon | reverse complement strand
TAGTACGACAAAAATCTTTGAGTGAAATGCAAAGTTTATTGGAGGGAGAGAAATGAAACTGAAGCTTGGAAAGGTTGAATTATATATTCACGAAAAGCTTGAAAAAGAAAAGCTGCACTTTGTTCTGCTTGATCCAGATGATGTTTCACCAGAAGAGGCTTCAAAAATAGCTCAAATGTGCGAGGAAGTCGGGGTAGATGCAATAATGGTAGGAGGCTCGACTGGTGCCGAAGGTGAGGTTCTTGATGAAGTAGTCAAAGCAATAAAAGAAAGCTCCTCTCTACCCGTAATACTTTTCCCCGGTTCACATGGAGGGATTACGAAATACGCTGATGCAATCTTTTTCATGAGCCTTCTCAATTCGAGAAATCCATTCTTTATTACGGGTGCTCAAGCTTTAGGTGCATTTACCGTAAAAAGATATGGCATTGAGCCGATTCCGATGGCTTACTTAATAATTGAGCCCGGTGAAACTGTTGGCTGGGTTGGAGATGCAAAGCCAATCCCGAGACACAAGCCGAAGATAGCAGCAGCTTATGCTTTGGCTGGTCAATACCTGGGGATGAGATTGGTATACCTTGAGGCTGGAAGTGGTGCACCAAAGCATGTTCCAAATGAGATGATCAGAGTTGTCAAGAGCGTTATTGATGTTCCACTCATAGTGGGAGGTGGAATAAGAACTTATGAAGATGCCAGAGAGGTTGCTCAAAGTGGAGCAGATATTATTGTTACTGGGACAGCCATCGAAAAAGCTGGTTCTTTGGAAGAAGCAAGAAAAAGGCTTGAAAGCTTAATTAAGGGTGTTAAAGAGTAACATTCTCCAGATTTTGCTTACTATTTTATAAAGTATGCAAAATCTGAAGAGAAAGAATTATAAAATTAATAGACTATAGTAATCAACGAGAAATCCTTGGAGGTGTTAATATGGCAACGTTTGGATTGTGGTATTTCAGCTGGGACGGAGAATATCACAAATCAAGACTTAAAGAAAGTGTTGAAGACAAAGAAGGAACAGCAGATTGGAGTGATTTCAAACGCAGAGGTTTTAACTATGCAATAGCTGAGGGGTTAGCGGGAGTGTCTATTCAGTATACCGGAAATGGAAAATTAGATGGAGAAACTTTTGCAGAGGATGTATTTAGAGTAATACATACAATTCCACTCTATGTGACAATCCCATATTACCAATATAGAAGTTCAGAACCAAGAGATAATCCCAGAGGGAGTCATAAATACTGGTCAGACTGGATTGAAGGTGTCTTAAAATTTGCGGGTTCTAATTTAAAAGGATTCTACTGGTCATTAGAAAATGGGTGGATGTTTGCAAACTATAGAAAGAACAAAGATCCTCAAATTAATCCTCAAACCATTGAGATTCTATCTGATATAGTTCATTCATATGGCTTGAAATTTATCTGGGCACCCTATGCTCGAACAACAGAAAGAGACAATACGGACATACCATCAATTCACAGGGACGGTCTATTTGATTACATCTTTGTTCAGCCAAATTATTATCAATACCTCACAATTGCCACAGAGAGCAATAAGGAAATACCATATACCTACAGTGAATTAAAGGAATACATCAGATGGATACACAACAATGGATTATACATAACAATGGAAGCTGATGAGGGGGTAATCACTGGTTGTGGGAAGTGTAGACAGTGCACTCTTAATTCACCAGAGGAATGTAAGGAACTTGCGTCCCATTACATAAAAGCACAAAAAGAAATTTTAGGTAGAAAGTTCTATCACAGACTTTACTATTTTGGAGTAAGTCTTGAGGTCATAGACAGTTTGAATAGTTACTGTCAGGTGAGGCTTGGTGAAAAGTATCTATGAAGAATTCTTGTTAATTTTTATTTTGTTCCTTTTTAGTCCATTAGCTTTAGGTTATGGTTGGAGCGCTAATGGGGTTAGCTTAAAGCTGTTTGTTAATGGTGGAGAGTCTGATGCTTTTCTTTTGATTGATGTACAACCTCTTGATTATGTTAAGTGTCCAGGGATAAATTGGAGTAGAGATTTGAGATATCAGTGTACAATGGCTCCTGCATCTCAGAAAATTTATGTTTTTTATCTGAACAAAACTGGAGCGTTTTTAGTCGGGATTTACTCTGGTGATGTATGGTTCTACTACGAAAATGATTCGTGGATAATGGAGAAATATCAAAATTACAACCATTACACGGTTTATTCAGTTAATCTAACGTCAAAATGCCTCACTCTACTATACAACATCACTGGCTCTATACCTCTTATCCATTCTGGCAAAGAAATTGATGGGGCTCTCTCTGATAACACTATAATATTTTCTGACGAAAATAGAACATGGAAAATTCCTCTAATGCAAGTTAAGCCGTATCTGTGGATTGACGAGGAAAGCAAGTACTTAAAAGGAGTTGTTTTGGGAAACAGCCTACTAATATATTCACCACTTCAGAAAGAGATATTGGTACTTAAGAACGGTAGCTTTTTAGTCAGTCTGTATTCCCCTCCATATAAAGTGGCAGAGGGTGTTAGAAGCTCTCTTAAACCTCTCTCCGTCTTTTTGTATGATGGGAAAAAGCTGGAAGCACTCCCAGTACTTTACTGGATTTATGACGTGGATACCATGAGACAGAGAGCGAAATATATTGACATTTTCTATGTCAAAGGAAATTTGACTCTTAGAGAGTGCTCGGCAAAATATGCACCATCTTCATATCCTCAGTCTCTGAAGTTTATCCTTATTGTTTTAATAGTCATAGCATTCCTACTCCTCAGGAGGGAGTTCTCATGAAAGAAGTCATTCTAATACTCTTGCTCCTCTTTTTAGCTCTTCCGCTGGTATCAGCATTACAGGATTCCAGCCCCAATCCATGGGGTATCGCACTTCAGCCATTCGTCCTCTATGCGGACTCAAAAGGTGCTCTTATTGGAGTTGACTACGGTTACTACGAGGAAGCAGGCCATTTTTCGGAGGGAGTTCTTAAACCAATGGAGCTTTGGACTTACTTCATCTTTTACGTTAACCAAAGCGGTGCGTACTACGTTGATTTTATGGGGTTTTCTGGATATGAGCTCCCACCTTTAGCCTTTTACAAAGGATGGCTCTATCTTTTCCTCCTCACCTCAACCAATACAAGCTTTCCAATGAAGAATCTTCCAGTCTCTGACAGGGTCACCATAATCCGCTACCGGGAGGGAGTGCTCCAGAAGCTCGGAGAGGTGACATTAATTGGTGAGACAAACGTTTCAATGCCTTACCTCCTGCTCTACGAGTGGCCAAAAGGGAAAAGAATCTTGTACAAAATTGATGACTCAATTAAACTCGTAGCCGTTGGCAATGAGAGGAATCTAACCCTCAAAAGTGAGCCTTACGAGTCGTGGTTGCGTAAGCTTCCCTTTGATCCCGGCAACCTTCGGAATAAAAAATGCCTCCGTCCAATACTTAATGGGAGCTACGTGCTGTACTCGCCGTCTCGCTTCCGAATTCCGTTTAAATCTCTTGAGCAAAGTTTTGGTTGTTCTGACTGCATTAACCAATCATGTGCCGTTCCTCTTGGTGATGGTCTCTTAGTAATCCCTCCAAGCATTGGGGTGGGCTTTGCCAACAAGAGTATGTGGGTACAAATTGGATGTAACTACCACTTTGGGATAGCCAATATAGTCCTGTACCCGGGAAAAGGTATTCCTCAAAAACCTCTAAACCTTTCCCTGTATCTCTATGAGAACAGAACCCTTAAGGAACTGCCACTTCTTCAGGTTTCAGTGAGCGGGGTGAAGGTGCTGGCACCTCCAGTTAAATATCACAAGCTCGTTTTTGAAACGAAAACATCGAAATTGAAAAAGGAACCCTCTCCAACATCATCGAAGCATGGAATGATATGTGGAATTGGCATGATTATACTTCTTTCTCCGTTTCCATTAGTACTAAAATGGATACTCATTCGAGAGTAGAATTACATATAAAAAGCCACTTTCCATTGCTATACTCCTTTCCTCTTGATGCCCTCATTTTATCAGCTAAAGATTATGACAAAGCAACCACAAAACTTTTCTTTTATCGTTTCGATATTTGTCTTGGTGATGTAAGTGAAAGCCTTCATTTCTATAGATTTAGAGGGCATGCCTTTTGTCGTCAGCAGAGAGCATCTCTTTGTTAAAGGAGCCTTATATAATGAGGCAAGAAAGATAGCTACCAAAATAACGTTGATTGTTGCAGAAGCACTTCACGAAAAAGGTTTTGATGAAATTGTCATAGCAGACAGTCATGGCCCTATGGTCAACCTCTTAGTTGAAGAACTCCCAGAATATGTTGAGCTTGTAAGGGGATTTCCAAGGCCTTTAAGTATGGTGGCTTTTGCCAAGGGAAGTGACATTGCAATGTTCTTGGGCTATCATGCAAAAGCAGGAACTCCCTATGCAACTTTTGATCACACTTACAGTGGTGCAACAGTTGATTATCTTGAGATAAATGGTGTCAAAGTAAGTGAATTTCTCCTCAACAGTTACCTCTTAGGTAGCTGGGACATTCCAGTTGTTCTTGTTGGTGGAGATGCAAAGCTGATTGAAGAAGACGTGAAAAGTTTCACCCCTTGGGCTGAAGGAGTTATTTTCAAAAACGCTTTATCAAGATGCTCAGCTAAAAGTCCAAGCTTAGCGAAGCTTGAAAAGAAGCTGAGGGAAGCAGTAGATAGAGCTGTTGAGAAGTTTAAGCGTGGAGAAACTAAACCGTTAAAAACAGAAGAGCCCGTGAAGGTTAAGCTTCGCTTCTTAGGAAGTGAGATGGCAGACACGGCTGAGCTCTTACCTACTGTGAAGAGAATTGATGGAAAAACTGTGGAGTTTGAAGCAAAGAATGTAGAAGAGGCATACAAGCTCTTTGAGCTTTTAGTGTTTGCAGCGGCAGGAGTTAGGGCGATAGTTCAGCGTTAAAGTTAAGCCTCAGCCAAGATTTTAAAGCTTATTTTCCCTTCTTTTATTATTTTCTTTAAGTCTTGGAGAAGTTTTTGAACATTTTCAGTCTCAACTTCCATTATTATTTCGCTTATTCCAGAGGCTGTAGGAGGGAAGAAGTGTATATCCTTGATCTTACCCCTAACCCTATCACACAATCTGCTCAGAATTTTTCCTCTTTTATCATATGGGAGTCTAATGTTTAATTCGACGATTTTCATACATATCACCACTCTATTTTAAGAAAAAAGCTCTATATAACCTTTTTCATGAGCCGTAATTATTACCCTCCTTCATGAATATTCCTGAAGGTTATGAAAAAAGCTTAAGTTTGAATGCGTGGAATTTATAATGCCCCGGGCAACCGTGGGGAATGAGCGCGGAGGCGAGCTGTGAGTTCCCTCCGCTCCCCCGGGGCACATTTCAGCCCTTGCTTGAGCAAGCTATTTTATTTGAATTCACTTATCAGTGCCATTTTTAGGTGGAGTTTCTGAAAACTGACGCCCTTCGGGCATCTAAAAATGTGAACTCAAGTAAGGACTTCTAACTGGAGTGAAATTCATTATAAGCCCGCTACACTAAGAGGAATGCACTGAACTCCTATAGACATTTTGATCAAATGCTACTCCTCCTCCATGTACGGGGCAGTAATAACCTTCCTAATTTCCCTTGCTATTTTCTCTCCAATTCCTTCAACTTCCATGAGCTCGCTTTCTTTTGCTGTGAAAACCCTTTCAACGCTTCCAAAATGTTTGAGTAAACGCTTCGCTAAAGTTGCTGAAACATAAGGTAAGCCTTCAACTATCAGTCTCTGCCTATCCGCTAAAGTCAATGCCTTCTTCTCGCTCCTAACAGCCACTTCCTTTTTCCTTTCCTCCTGCTCTCTCTTTGCGATTAAGTAGATGAACTGTGCTGTCTCTTTAGCATCAGCAGAAAAGAGGATTGGCACACCCCAATCGATGGTTACGGCAGCTAAAGCCCCTCTAATTGCATTGGGATGAACATTCCTAATTCCATAAAGCTGTCCCTCAATGATTATCACAGGTCTCGCATAGGCCTCTGTTAATCTCCTCACTTGGTCAAAGAGACGTCCGTCAATTATGGACTGAATGAAATCATTTGCCGACTTTCTTTCAACAGCCACATCCTCGCTGACTATGTAGTCACCGACATCCAGAGTTTTGACTTCAATGTGAGCTCCAAGTTCCTTAAGATACTTGGGCACTTGACTCTTCAGCTCACGGGAATCAACATAGATAACGATCCCTTTGGGCTTTCTCACAAAAATTGGCTTAACTGGAAGTTCTTCATAGATTTCCTCTTTTGAAACTTCGGCTTTCTGCTGTTCTTTCTCTTCTCTAACAATAATTTCCCCTTTTTCTTCCTCCTTTTTGGGCTTAACAAATCCCAAAAGGGAAGCCTGCTTCTCTTTTTTAACCATCTCACCCACCTTCTTAAGGACAGCTACCATCTGCTTTTCCTTGTGCCATGAACTCCAGTAGTAGGCTTCATCTCTCGTTCCTTTTGCCATTAAAATCACAACTCTGCCGGGCTTGTGCCTTCCAGTCCTTCCCCTTCTCTGTATGCTTCTAATTGCTGAGGGCACCGGCTCATAGAATACAACCAAATCAACTTCTGGAACATCCAAACCTTCCTCACCGACACTTGTAGCAACAAGGACGTTAAACACTCCCTGAGAGAAGAGGTCAAGAATTTCTTTCTGCTTCTTCTGGCTCATTCCCTTGTCATCCTCTCTGCTTGCTTGTCCAACGAAGCGTGAAACTTTAATCCCCATATCAGCTAACTCCTTAACTATTTTCTTCGCGGTGTCTCTATAATTCGTGAAAACAATTATCTTTGAGTTTGGTTTTTTCTCAAGCTGCTCTTCTATAAGATCCTTTAGCTTATCCATTTTTGGATGATCCAATCCTAAATCCCTGGCTTGAATTAAGAGCGATATTGCCTTCTTCATTCTTGGATCGCTTATAAGTTCTTTGTTTGATTTTGTTTGCCTTTCTTCGTAAAGCCTTTTTAGATAAGCTCTCAGTGCTGTTAATCCCTGCGTCTCCAAAAGCTCAATGGCATGGTGAAGCTTCATAGCTTTAGCTTGATAGAGCATGAGCTTCCCAATTTCGTAATTCCCTTTTGCGACTTCGGCATTGATTATCTGCCCCGCTTTGAGGACGTCTTTCTTTGGTATGTCTGGAGAGTAGGAATCAACTAAGCCAGCTTCGGCCAAAGGTTTTAGGGCATCTTTAAGCATCTCCCTCAAGAGCTTTCTAACCTCCTTGTAAATCCCGGGCAGTTCAACTTTAATCCACTCAAATCTGATGCCCTGAACATAAGGTCTAACATCTGGAGAGTTCTCAGTTCTCACCTCAACATGCTCGATGTACAAATTCTTTAGAACTTGTCTTATTTTCTCCTCATCATTACCTGGTGAAGCTGTTAGACCTAAAATGAGAGGGTGTTTTGCCTGTTGTATGTATTCTTTGGCAATGTAAACATATGCATAGTTGCCAACAGCCCTATGAGCTTCGTCAAAGACAAGCAGAACAACATCTTCTAAGCTTATTCTTCCAACGAGGAGATCATTTTCAATCGTTTGAGGAGTCGCCGTGATGATTATGCTCCTCTCCCAGATTTTGGTTCGTTGCTCTGGTGGAAGCTCGCCAGTTAAAACGTTGATTTTCTCAGGTGGCAGGTTAAAAAGCCTAATGAAGCTTTCTCTGTGTTGCAGGGCGAGAGGTTTCGTTGGAGCAAGCATTAAAACCTTCCCACCGTATTTTGACAGTCTATAATCAGCAATCATCATTGCAATGAGCGTTTTTCCTAAACCGGTTGGAAGAACAATTAAACTATTCTTATCCTTGCACTTAGCATAGATGACTTCCTGATAGACACGGGGTTGAATTAAATCCCTTCGCAAATACATGGTTATCTCAATTATTTTCTCCTACTCGGTATTTATAAACCAGTATGTTAGGTCAATCGAAAAGCTTTTAAGATTTTGTGCATATGCACAAAATGGGTAAGAATCTGGAGGTGGTGAGGATGAAAATTGCAGTTCCAAGCTCAGCTAATGGTGGGTTAGAGGACACAGTTGCACCGGTTTTCGCCAGAGCACCAGTTTTCACTATAATCGAAGTTGAGAATGGTGAAATTAAGAACGTAAAAACGATTCAGAATTCAGCAGCTACTGCTCCCAGTGGAGCAGGTCCAATGGTTGTGCAAATGCTCATAAATGAAGGCGTTGATACAGTAATTGCCCCCCAACTTGGGCCAAACACTTTAGGAGCAATCCAAGCTGCAGGAATTAATGTTTACACATTCCCACCAGGAATACCAATTAGAGAAGCCGTTGAGAGCGTGATTAAGGGCGCTCCTCAAACGGCTCAGCCTCAAATTGCGGCACCAACATATCCAGTTCCTCCAGCACCAGCTTATGGGCCAGCTTACCCAATCCCAGCTTATGGCTTTGGCTACGGTTGGGGCAGAGGCCGTGGTTGGGGAAGAAGAGGTGGCGGCAGAGGAGGAAGAGGATGGGGAGCTCGCTTAGGATACTGTCCGTGGACAGGAATGCCCAGCAGGAGAACACTTAGGTGGCTTTATGGCTGGTGGTGATTCCCTATTTTTTCCATTTTGAGGTGATAAAATGCCGAGATGGATGAGTGGAGGATACGGAAGGGGACATAGAAGATTTGGCGGATTCTTTGGAATCATAGACCTTTTGCTCCTAATTGCGATACTGTACATTTTAATTAAGCTGTTCCTCGTTGCAGCACCGTATGTGATAGCCCTGGTAGTTCTGCTTCTGCTGAGGGAGCTTTTAAGACCAAGAATGTGGTTTTAATTTGTTTTTGCATATGCAAAACTTTTTAAGTTAGGCTATCCTAATTCTGAGCGGAGGTGAAGATATGAGGTTTATCATAGCCACAATAGATGGAGGATTGAAGGATTTTGTGAGCCGAGCATTTGGGAGGGCTCCAACATTCACAATCGTTGATGTTGACGAGAATGGGAGCATAATAAACGTTCAAGTGGTTCAAAATCCCGCTTACAGCGCTCCAGGAGGCGCAGGAGTTCAAGTAGCCCAATTTTGTATAAATGAAGGTGCAGATGTTGTTATAGCTGGGCAGTTTGGTCCAAATTCATCACGGGTTCTTCAAGCCGCGGGCATAAAGTTTGTCTCAGCACCACCAACTATGACGGTTGAACAAGCTGTTCAGGCTTATCTCAGAGGGGAATTAACACAGCCAATCCTTGGAGCTAAAGGTGGGGGGATTGGTCCAGGAAGAGGTATGGGAAGAGGTCGAGGAAAAGGAATGGGACGTGGTATGGGTAGAGGGCGTGGCATGAGCGACTGGTGAAACAAGCTTTTCTCTTTCTTTTTACTGAGGCGGCATTAGTTTTTAATATCATAAAGTTCACATAGGTAAAGTGGGTGATATTTTTGACTATTATGAGGTTATGGCATGGAAAAGCTCCAATTGCAAAAGCTAATGAATATGAGAAGTTTTTGATTGAAAGGGCGGTACCAGATTATGGCTCTGTTGATGGTTTGATAAAACCATGTTTCACGCGGAGAGAGGAAGAAGAGGTGGCACATTTCCTTCTTGTAACCATCTGGGACTCAATGGAGTCAATTAAAAAGTTCACGGGTGAAAATCCTGAACTTGAGAAGTACTGCCCAGAAGACAACGACTTTCTATTGGAAAAGGAGAAATACGTTCAGCACTACAAGGTGTTCTATGAGAAGTAATGCGTGCTGTGGATTTGAAGCCCTATCAGGGCTCTAATAGGTGGGATTATAGATAAAAGGAGAGTATTCAGTGATGCCAATGAAAAGAAGTCAACAATTAGCTGGTCTCGGTGCACCATTGATAGGATTAGGTGGGATATTCACGGCAATATTCATACATCGCTCTTGGTGGAGCCTCACAGACAATGCCATAAGCGACCTTGGAAAAGTAAACCTGCCCTATAACTGGGTGATGAACGTCTCACTTGTAGTTACAGCGATTTTGGGTATCTATTATGCCATAGGGCTTTTCAAGGAGGCAAAACACCCTACAATGAAGCTTGGAATTTGTATTTTTATCCTTGGCTTGGTATTCTTGGCGGGAATTGGGATTTTCCCTGAAGGGACTTCCCCTCACTACTATGTCAGTTGGGGTTTCTTCATTACGGCAAGTCTTGGGATAATGGTGGCTGGAGTTGGGTTATATCTTGGAGGAGAGAAACAACTTGGGATTATAACTGCCATAATACTTGTTTTCAGCTGGATCCTTGCACTTTGGGCAATGAAAGTCTTTAAAGGAGTGGCAGTTTCAGAGTTCATAGGCATCTTTGGAATGATTACGTGGCATTACATGATACTCGCAAAAATCTTAAAGGAAGAGAAGAAGGTTTTCTGCTCTCTTTAAATTTTTTCCGCATCCCAAAGTGCTAATCCAGTCTTTTGAAGCTTTCTTTCCAGAGGTTCTCCAAGCAGTTCGTGAATGATGACTTCGGCGGCAAATACTTCTCCTTCAATTAAGTGGCCACCCCATACCTTTCCTTCTTTGTCTCCCAAAGTTACATGAATATGAGCATATGGCTTCCCATCTTTCAGGCTGATGTTGCCTAGCGCAGAAAGGAGTTCATAAGTGCCGTTTAATTCAATTACCTCATATTTGCCCTTTTCCTCTTCAAAATATCCGATTTTTGGATTTTTAACTGTCCCGATTGCACTCACGGTTCCGATAAGGATGTTGTTCTTTTCTGCAAATTTGTCAATGAATGTTAGGAACTCTTCACCTTCAGGGATTCTAAACATAAAGTTTCTTCCCCTTGAGAATCTCATGTTCTTTTCACCTCAAAAGAAATAAGATAAACAAGATTTAATTTTTTTGGAATAAATAACTAAAATGGATGCTGAAAACAAATATTAACGTTCTAATACTATTTCAGCATAGCTTCTTGGGTCTTCCCAAACTTTGACTTTTATCCTTTTTACATTTTTTCCAGCTTTTTCTGCTATCTTTCTGGCAAACCACTCCGCTATGATCTCAGCAGTAACATTGGGAGCATCAATTAGAACTACTTCTTTTTTTGGAAGTTTGAGCTCTTTGTCATTTTGAACTATGATTATGTAGTTTCCATCCTCTTTGATCCACTCAATACTTGTTAAAATACGATGGTCAACTTCCTTAATGAGATTGCTTAAGTGATTGAAGTCAAAAATCATACCCCTCTCATCTAAATCTCCCCAAATCTCGACATCAACATTGTAAGTATGCCCATGAATTCTTAAACATTTGCTGTCATAGGGCAGAGCTAAAAAATGTGAGCTGTCAAAGTCCTTATGCCATCCTATCTTTCTCTCTACAACTTTAAATTCCATTTCACTCACCACAGAAAGTTCTTTTTGAGAAGTTATTAATCTTTCTAAGAACTTTTCATTAAATTCTGATGAATTTAAGACCTCTGATATCTTCTCTATTGAGGGTGTGCCTTTCTAAAATATGCTGTTTAAGCTCTTCAAGGCTCTTTGCTCTATATCCACAGAAAGGACACACAAACTCAAAGCTCTGAGGCTTTGTAAATTTTCTCATTGCCATCATCAAAATTAATTCTGCCTCATCTCTCTTTAACATTTTCGTTGGTGTTAACTTGCATGAGTACTCCAAGACTCCAAGACAAACTTAAAGGGAAATCCCTATAAATCTCAATGAGAATTCTTGTTTGGTGTTAAAATGCCTTGGGGAATGGGGAGAGGTAGAGGCAGAGGACGAAGGAGAAAAATGCGCTTTATTGGTCTTATTCCGGAGATTAAGCACTTCCATCCAGCGCGCCCGCCTATTGGACCCCCTCAGCCACCGATTTTTATGACGTATGAGGAATTTGAGGCGTTGAGATTAGTGGACTATGAAGGATTGACTCAAGAGGAGGCAGGAAAGAGGATGGGTGTTTCAAGAGGAACGGTCTGGAGAGCTTTGAGCTCAGCGAGGAAGAAAGTTGCACAAATGCTCGTTGAGGGGAGAGAGCTGATAATTTTGGCTCAGGGAAACGAGGTGCCAAAGACTCAAAGCTTAGATGACGAGGAATAGTTATCTCAGTAGCCACGGATTTCCGATGTAAATGTTTTCCAACCCTGCTTCTTGAGCTGCTTTGTAGACCTTCTTCATTTGCCTCCTGCTTGTTGTTAAGACATCATACATTAAATGCTGGGGAGCAAAAGCTAACAACACATAAGGCGTTTCTGGATTTATTTCAACTATATACCTCGCAATATTAAACACTTCATGTTCATCGACATAGTGGGGAACTACAAGAGTGCTGACAACCAAAAGAGGTAGCTCTCTTCCTTCTCCCATCTTCAAGATAAGCTTAACGTTCTCTTTTATCCTTTTGATGGCTTTTTCTCCATTTATACCTGTCAGAGCCTGATAAACACTTGGTGTATATGCTTTCCAGTCAATCTTAACAATTCCTCCACTTTTAAGGCTGAGCTCTGCCATTTTCATTATAATCTTTGGATTTTCCAAGCCGTTTGTCTCCCAGCAGATTCTTTTTGTTTCCTTACTCTCTTTAGCCCGCTTTAGAATTTTCCTTGAGACCTTTAGAGCATAAATGCTGTGCGGTGTTGGATCGCCTCCGAAGTAGCAGACACAAGTAACCCGTCTCTGCATAGCGATATTTGCAAGCTCATTTGTACTTAATACAATGCCTTCCCTTAGGTTAATTCTACCCTCTTTTATCATGTATTTGTGATGGATGTTCTGGCAAAAGAGGCAGTCCAAGTTGCATCCAGCGAAAAATACAGCTAAGTTGTAAAAGCCGTAATGCTCCCGTTCAGGGCAGACAGGCTCGGCAACGCAATTTGTTGGATGAGGGTCGAGATACCAGTGAAGATAAGCTTTGTCAAATGTCCCAGTTATTGTGGTTAACCTTCCACCTTTGTTCCATATTATTCCGCAGTAACCTGAACTGCCTCTTGGAATCTTGCACTCATTAACACAGATTTTGCATTGGAGTTCTCCATCCTTTGGCGGTTCTGGAGGAAGCCCTATAAGCTCACGCCACTTGAAGTGGCTTTTCATTGCTGTTTTCAAAGCTTGATCATCTTTTCTAAGGCAGTTAATACATACTCCAATTGATTTGCTTATCTCTTCGGACTCATAACCACACAACTTGCACTTTGTCATTTCATGTAATATTGTCATAATATGGCTTTAGGCTTATCGGTAGTGTCTGACGACTAAGACTTAAAGAATAAAACTTAAGACTACTCCAAAATCTCATTTTCCACAGCTTCTGCAATTTCCTTAAGAGCTTTGCTGGCTTTTGACTCTGGAAATGCTTCAACAAAGGGCTTAAGCATAGCCATACTATATGGAATTGCCCTATCGTAGGGAATTTCACCCAGAATTGGTATTCCCTCCTGCTCTGCAAACTCATAAAGTCCTTCAAAACCTGGGTTTATGTCCGCTTTGTTTATTATCAAGTAAGCAGGCTCTCTGAAGTGTTGGACAACCTTGTAAACCCTTTTAACGTCACTCAGTGATGCTGGAGTAGGCTCTGCAACAAGGATAGCAACATCTGCTCCGCCAACGCTGGCAATCACTTGACATCCAATTCCAGCCGCTGAATCAACTATCATGTGATCCAGCTCCCGCTCCTTCATTATCTTCTTTGCCCACTCTTTTTCCTCTGTAACGAGCTTTCCAGAGTTTGGTCTTCCCACATCTAATTGAGCCGAAATCAATGGAAATCCATACCTTGTTGTTGTCTTCATAATTACTCCAGAGCGAACTTCTTCAAGAGTTATTGTCCCTCTAACTGGACACACAAGTTTACACACTCCACAGCCTTCACATGTAAGCTCATTTACAACGTATTTTCCATCCACAAGCTTTATGCTTTCATAGGGACATCTCTCATAGCAAATACCGCATCTAATGCACGTATCCTGATTTATCCTTGCAACTTTAGCCCCTGTTAGCTCTTTCTCTTCTTCCCACTTGTTGACTCCAAAGAGCAAGTGAAGGTTTGGAGCATCAGCATCCGCATCAACCGCTATAAGCTTGTACTTGTCTTTAATCAGATATATGAGTGAAGCCGCAACTGTTGATTTTCCAACCCCGCCTTTACCGCTTGCAATGACAATCTGCATTTTAATCACCTCAAATAGTTGGCAACCTCTTCGGCAAGCTTTTTGAAAATTTCCGCTTCCTTATACTCGCTCAAAACAATTGGCTTTCCTTCAATGTAGGTCTTTAGTATGTTCTCACTATAGGGAATCTCAGCAATAATTCTGGTATTATATCTTTTTGCGAGTTCTTTTACGTCATCTTTCTTTCCTAAATCACTTCTGTTGATGACAACCCATGCCTTAATTCCCATAGTCTCTGCGAGCTTGAGAATTAGCTCTAAGTCATGAAGACCTAATGGCGTAGGTTCGGTGACAGCAATAATAAGCTGGGAATCCTCTAAAGCTTTAGAAACAGTGTTGCTCGTTCCTGCGGCAGTATCAACAATCAAAAGTTCTTTATTTAGTGCTTTTGCCTTTTTCTTTGCTGCAACAACGATAGGCATCGCTCTCTCTTCACCTTCCAACAGTTTACCCGTAATTAGAGGGAACCCATATGGGGTTTCGGTTAGATATGTGTGACCCATCAGCTTTTTACCTTCCAAAATTGCTCCTTCAACGGGACAGACTATCTGACAGGCACCACAGCCGGAACATAGTGTAGGCATTAAAAAGGGTGTTCCATCTCTCATAGTGACTATTGCATGCTCTTCACAAACCTCAGCACATTTTCTGCACCTGATACATTTGGAATAGTCAAAACGTGGCATAAAAAGCTCGACAGGCTCTTCATTTTGAAGTTCTATTCCTAAGAGTATATGGTCGTTGGGGGCTTCTACATCCAAATCCGCCAAAGTCAGGTCAAAGTAATTCCTCAGAGCAATAGCTAAGTTAATTGCAATTGTTGACTTCCCAGTTCCTCCTTTTCCTCCGCTGACTGCTATCTGCATCACAACACCTCCAGAATTAGGGAAGCCTAAAAGTTTAAAAATTTTGTGCGTATGCAAAAATTATGAAGCCATCTCTCAGAATTTTATGATAGTTTTGACGTTAATTGTAAGTAATTTTTGACATCTATAATAATCTTGTACTATTTATGAAATATGATGTCTATTAAATTAGTATTTAAATATGTAATTTTTGATTCATTATAGTAGATTATAGAATTGAATTTATCTAAATGGTAAAAATTACAGAAATTTTACAAATAGCAATAATAATTCTTTTACATTTTGGAAGTTTTAGACAATATTATTTGTTTCCTGCACACAGACATCAGTAGGGAGTCATATGTTCATGTCGCATTATTGCATATTTTTATTCTCTAACCCCCGCTTTAACACCACAAAAATTGATTACGATTCATGGTGGTTATTTTTAATATTTGTAACACGGGCCAACGCAACTCTCTTCCAGACGTTTATTATAGATATCGATTATCTTCTTCGATAGTTCTGGATTGTCCTGTTCTATGTGACGGACATTTATTATAAACGCTCTGATGATGCTATCTCCAAGCCGCACAGGCTTTTTTGGATAACCAGCCTCTTCCAAAACGTATTTTTCCAGTGGAGAGAGGCAGTTAATGGGAATCACCAGTTCAAGATATCCATTTTTCTGATTTTCTCTGAAAAATGGTTGGGTCGTATTCCGATAGAGAACGGCCTGTTGGAGCTTTGTCGTGATTATTTCCATTGCAAGAGGGCCAAGGTGGGCATACTTTATAGTGCTGGTCATGGTGCTCACCTGGTACATATCCCCTAAGTCATGATGATTTTTACATCTTTTTAAACTTTGTTACTTTTACCACTATACATAATTGTCATATAAGGTTCATTATATCTAAAATTCTTGAACAGATGAATACAAAGAAGCATGTGGATAAACAATGCTGAAAGAAAACAGATCAATGGCCTTTATAGCTCTTCCAAAGCCCAATCACAAAGGCAGGCCCAAGGAGGGTGTTGCAATGCTCTCCATATAAATATAGAACGATACTGCTCCAAGAGTGAAGGAAATTATGTTCAATGCAAGCATTAGCCTTTTATCTCTATTCCGATCCTTTGAGATGATATCCGATCCTACTTGTTCTATTGACCAAAAAGCAAGTAGTATGTATCCTATTGCTACTGGTAATGCTAATATTCTTGATATTCCTCCAGAAAAGGCTCCAATGAAAAGAATCACCAAAGCAGCTCCTGCATAAAATATGAAGCCCAATATCTCCAGCATCTTTGGCACCTTAATTTCATTGATGATTACATTTTTAACTTTATCCATTATGCATGTTCATTTAACTTTTCTAAGAGAGCATAGAAGAATCCTATAGTATCATGCCTATGTGGATGTGCTCTCATGTTACCTTTCAGCAGTGGGGAGTTCTCATATGGCCGTTTAATGATATTAATCGGAAGTTATCATAATTCATAATCTACTCTGTTTATAGTTAATGAGTTTATCAAAGATGTCCTAATAATATTATGATGTTTTTAACGCCTCTCTTTGCATATCCTCCATGTTCTCTTCCTCATTTTTGAGTTTTTGGGCATTTATTAACTCTTTTTGTTAAGTTTAATATTTTCATGTCGTAATTTTCTCGGATTTTTTACTATTTTAAATTCAATATTTTATACTAAATTATAAGATTTGATTTCTATATTTCATCAAAATTTGTAAATACCCTAAATATAAGTTTCCAATTAAAATTCATAGAAATATAAACTAAACAATTATTATACGTAAAAATTCTCTGGAAATATTGAGAGATGCCTAATAATGAGACTTAAAATAACAAAAAGTTAATAAAAATGAATACAGCAAGAAAACAGATGCCTAAGATTTTTGGGCTTCTTTTTGTTCAATTTCCTCTATATAGTGAATTACATCATCTACTATCCGAGGAGCAAGTCCAATGTAGTTCTCCGGTTTTAGCTCCTCAAAATCCTTATCATCTAAGTATTCCTTTACAACTTCATTTTCTCTGGCAACCTCGATTAAGTCTCTTTTTTCATAGAATGCTTTCATGGCGATTTGCCTAACAATTTCATGGGCTTCTTGTCTTCCCATCCCCTTCTCTGTTAGCTTTAGCATCAATGGTTCTGCCATTATAAGGTTGTTTGTTAAGTAGAGGTTGCGTTTTATGTTTTCCGGGAAAAACTCCAAGCCAGAGAGCACTTTTTTCATATTTTTTAGCATTTCATCCAACAACATGAATGTTTCTGGAAGGATTACTCTCTCCACCGAAGAGTTCGTTAAGTCTCTCTCGTGCCATAGTGGGTTGTTCAGAAGTGCTGGGATGACGTTAGAGTATATAATTCTTGCAAGTCCACAGATTTTTTCGCTCCTTATTGGATTTCTTTTGTGTGGCATTGTTGATGAACCAACTTGCTTCTTTCCAAAAGGCTCGCTAACTTCAAGGATTTCAGTTCTTTGGAGATTTCTAATCTCGAGAGCAATTTTATCAAGAGTGGATGCAATTAAAGCTAAAATCATTATTAGCTCAGCATATATATCCCTCTGGATTATCTGATTGCTTACCCTCGCAGGTTTCAGTCCTAAATCTTCCATAACTAAGCGTTGGATTTCTAACCCTTTTTCTCCGAAAGATGCCATAGTTCCAACAGCACCGCTCATCTGTCCCACTAAAATTCTTTCTTTTACTTGCTCTATTCTTTCAATGTGTCTCTGTATCTCATCAAGCCATATAGCAAACTTCATCCCGTAAGTTGTAGGAACAGCATGCTGTCCATGAGTTCTCCCAATACAAACGGTGTATTTATGCTCTTTTGCGAGTTCTTTTAGGATTGTTCTCAGTTCCCTTAGATCTTTAAGAACTATCTCCAGAGAGTCTTTGATAAGAAGAGCATTTGCAGTGTCAATTATATCATTTGAAGTGGCTCCAAGGTGAACGTACTTGCCATGCTCACCGCAAACTTCGCTTAAAGCTTTTACTACAGCCATAATATCATGATGGATTTCCGCCTCAATTTCTTTCACCCTTTCAAGTTTGACGTGTTTTATATTGGCCTTTTCGCTTATTACTTCCGCACTTTTCTCTGGAATATTTCCAACTTTTGCATGTGCTCTCGCCAGAGCCGCCTCAACATCAAGTAGTTTTTGCAGCTTATTTTCTTCTTCCCAGATCTTTCTCATTTCTTCGCTGCCATAACGATAATCAATCGGATGAACGGCCATGATATCACCAAATTGATGTAGTAATTCCATCTTAAAAGCATTTGCCATGAACATTCTTGTGTCTAAGCGATGAAGGAATTCATGATACATTTTTGCTGAATATTCAACCCAACCGAAAAGTATTTAACGTAAAAACCACGAAAAGGCTATGACAAAACTTTCGGAGGTGCCAAAGATGGCAGAAGAGCATGTTGTTTACATCGGAAAGAAGCCTGTTATGAACTACGTCCTTGCCGTTATAACCCAGTTCAACGAGGGTGCAAAGGAGGTCTCAATTAAAGCAAGGGGAAGGGCTATTAGCAGAGCTGTTGACGTTGCAGAAATTGTCAGGAACAGGTTCTTGCCAGAGGTTAGAGTTAAGGAGATCAAGATCGGCACAGAGGAGCTTCCAACTGCAGACGGAAGAACAGCAAACACCTCAACAATTGAGATCATTTTGGAGAAGCCATGAATTTAACTTTTCTTTCCTTTTCATCACTTTACTGGATTTCTAAGTTTTAATTCCAGCTTATTTGAAGTGAAAGGAAATCTTAATATTTATTGTTTGCTTAATTCTATTGGTGAGTTTTGTGGAATTTGAGACGATCAGCGTTGATGATGAGAAGGCTAAAGAGCTTGCTCAAATACTTATGAATGAGAAATCATTGGCCATTCTGAAGCTTCTTCAAGAGAAAACACTCTCCCTTTCCGAGATTGCCAAAGAGTTGGATCTTCCCCTCTCAACGGTTTCATATCATATTGATAAGATGGTCAAAGTAGGATTAGTTGAAGTCGTAGGCAAAAAGTATGGAAAAAGACTGCAGGAAGTTAAACTTTATCGTGCATCTCCAAAACCGATACTTCTTCTCCCGAGGAAGGTATCTATAAAGGATAGAATATTGAGAACTTTTGAGAAAATTCAGATTATCAGCTTGAGTATTGCAGGTTTAATTGCTTATGGAGTTTATACTCTATCAAAAGCAGTGCTTGCTCCTGTTGGGCAAGCTCCGAAAGTTATGAAAGAAGGGCTTACTGGGAACATTACTCAAACTGCAGCTGAAAATGTCACTCGAGTGATGACGATAGAAAGAGTTCCTGAAGCCACAACCACAACAACCACCGTGACTTCTACCACTGTACCAACACTCCAGAAGGCTGTAACTCCACACTTGGCATATCTCTCCTATATAATTGGAATTATAACGTTTGTAATACTTTTCTTAGCGTTTACACACTGGTTTGCAAGAAGAAACCTCTAAATCCCAAAACATTTTTAAGTTTCTTCTCATATCACCACATGAATAGGAGGGAATAGCAATGATGCCAAAAATAACTGTGGAGCAAGTGCTTAAAAGGAAGGCAGTGGTGGTTAAGCCGGAAGATAGCGTTGATAAGGTTGCAAAAATATTGGCTAAAAATAAAGTTAGCAGTGCAGTGATTGTTGAAAATGAAGAGATAGTGGGTATAGTAACCGATAGAGATATCTTGGATAAGGTTGTCGCCAAAGGTAGAAATCCAAAACACATCAAGATCAAAGATATTATGACCAAAAATCCTGTAAGGATCGAATATGACTATGATATCCAGGATGCCATTGAGCTAATGATGGATAAAGGAGTTAGAAGGATACTTGTTACAAAATTGGGTAAGCCAATAGGATTCGTAACTGCAGCAGACTTGCTTGCTGCATTGGCAATGTACAACAGTGAAGAACAGGAAGCAGAAAACATTGAGGAAGCGGAAGTGTACGGCATATGTGAAGTGTGCGGGCAGTATGGACCGCTTTACAAAGTATACATTGGCGGGCAAGAAAAATGGGTCTGTGAAAACTGTAAGGACTCCATAGAGCAGTGAATTTTTGGATATGGCTTTTTAATTATCCCAAGGTTAGCGGATTTCTTGTTTTTCTTTCTGAAGTACTCCCGTTCAAGCCAAACTTTAAAAACTTTTTTGTATATCCAAATGTTAGGGGGTGAAAATTATGGAGAAAAAAACTGGAACAACAACAGTCGGTATTAAAGTTAAAGAGGGTGTTGTTTTAGCAGCTGATACCCAAGCTTCACTTGACCATATGGTTGAAACACTCAATATAAAGAAAATTCTCCCAATCACAGATAGAATTGCAATAACAACTGCAGGGAGCGTTGGAGATGTTCAGATGCTTGCAAGGAGGCTTGAGGCAGAGGCTCGTTATTACCAGTTCACATGGGGAAGACCAATGACTGCAAAAGCAATGGCAAATCTCTTAAGCAATATATTGAATGAAAATAAAGGGTTCCCATACATAGTGCAAATAATTATCGGTGGATATGTCGTGGAGCCAACCTTAGCAAATCTCGACCCACTTGGGGGCTTAATATTTGATGACTACACAGCAACTGGCTCAGGTTCACCTTTTGCAATAGCCATTCTTGAAGAAGGATACAAGAAGGATATGGGCATTGAAGAGGCAAGAGAATTGGCAATTAGAGCTATCAGGACGGCTGGTAAGAGAGACGTTTACACTGGAGATAGGAAAATCCAAGTGGTTGTAATTACAAAAGACGGTATGAGAGAGGAGTTTGTGGAGTTCAAAGAACAAAGATAAAACAAAAGCACTTAGCTGAGTGCTTCTTTGATTTCCTCTTTCAATCCCATTTTTCCTGCTAAGAACAACCTTTTGTCCATTTCTCCCAGCTTCGAGCTCACTTTAGGCTCAAATTCCATTTTTGCCAAGACATCTTTTTCTACATCCACACCCTGAGCAATTTCCTCAAGGATTAATCCCTCTTTTGTAAGCCTGAACACAGCCCTTTCTGTTACATATATGACTTTCTGACCCCTTTCTAAGCCAACTTTACCGTTGTAAACTATCTTGTAAACTTGATTTACGAATTTGATAATGCTGCCATCTTTAATGATTTTCAATTGTCCATCTTCAACTCTGATATCCCTCTTTCCTGCAGTAAATCCTCCGGCAAAGATTATCCTTGGAGAGCCAAATGATATCACTGGAAAGCCTCCAGGTCCGGGCAATCTACCTGGCAAGATTGAGGGATTGACATTTCCACATTTATCTACTTGCATGAATCCTAAGCTCGCAGCATCAATAACGCCACCTTCATAATTGGCAAACTGGTCTGCCATGGAGATTATTGCAAATGGCCCTATTGATGCTCCAAAATCTGGCCCACCCAGTGCGACACCTCCAAAAGGGCCTGATTCGACTGTAGTGAAGAGATAATCTTGAACCCCTTCTTCAGTTGCAATTGCTGCTACCTCTGATGGGACGCCAATTCCTAAGTTGACTAAGATTGGTCTACCAAGCTTTTTGATGATCTCAACCATCTCAAGCAGGATTCTTCTTGCAATGACTTTTCGGATATTTAGTGGGATCTCTGAAACTCCTGGCTTAGCCGGAGGTATAATCTCACCGGAAATTCTTGGGTCATACTGAATGTTTGCACTCTGCTTGTGGTATTCTTTTGGAGCGATGACTACATAATCCACTAAAGGTGCTGGAACTTTCACATCTTGAGGGTGAAGAGAGCCAAATCTTGCAATCCTTTCAACTTGGGCTATTACAATTCCCGGATTTGGTAGAGATTTAGCAGCCTGAGCCATATTCAAAATGTCTGTAAATGCTCCTTCTCTCTCTGTTGTTATGTTTCCGATTTCATCACTCGTTGTTCCTCTTACGAATGCAACATTTGGCTTCGGAGCGGTGTATAAGAGATATTCATCTCCGTTAATTTCGATCAGCTGAACCTTACATCTCTTCTTTTCTTTTGCGAGGTCATTCAAATATCCCGCATCTTGTCTTCCATCAAGAAACGTCCCTATTCCAACTTTCGTTATAACTCCAGGAAAACCTCTTGCAACTTCTCTGAAAAACCATGAAGCCGTTCCAATTGACCATGTGTATCCTTCAATTCTGTTTTCTTGAATCAGCTTTTGCAGATAGGGAGACCAGCCTGGATATGTAACAAGTATTCCTGAGAGGAAATCTTGATCTGGATCATTGTAGAGTTCTTCCATTATCCTGTCGAGAACACCATTGGGGGCTGTTGGAATTGGATTGACCTCCAAGAAAATATTCTTCGGATGTCCTGTTTCTTTGTAGTGCTCGAACAGTTTAAGAAGCAGATACTCTGGGGCAACAAGTAAGTTAAATCCTGAAACAGCTATCACTGAATTGTCTGGAATTTCATCAATTGCCTCATTTACCTCCACAATCTTTCCCATGTAGCGACACCAAATGGATTATAAGAGTATTTCACTAAATAACCTTTCGAAGGTGAGTGATGTGAAAAAGAAATCTGGGTTAATAGCATTGACATTAATTGTCATTCTTATTGCATCATTTTATCAAATCAGAGTTGGTTCAATAGATGAGAGGGCAAAACAAGTACTTCAGAAGGTTCAAGAGATTAAGGGTGAAGTTCAGGAGATTAGAAATCTCACATTCAAAGAATCGCCTAAAATAATTGTGATTACAAGGCAAGAAGCTTTAGAAAAATGGGGCCCTTCAGAGGGGAATATATATGAACTTAGAATGTGGGAGGCAATTTATAAAATGACTTTTCTTGTTCCTCCAAGCTATAATTTAACAAAAGAGAGAAAAGAGCAAACAGCTTCATGGATTGCTGCAACCATAGGGAACAAAGTCTATATCATTGAAGAGAACTTCTTGGAAAGTGGAGAAACTGCTTATAGAGTTGTTGCTCATGAGTTAATCCATGTTTTGCAGAAGCAGAATTTTAATGCTCCTTATTCTGGGCCAACTTTAGATTCGACCCTCGCTATAAGGGCCTTGGTTGAAGGGGATGCTGACTTAGTCGCTGATTTATACTGCAAAAGGCACCACATTCCAATAGAGAAGATAACAGCTCTATACCTCGAAGACCCCGTTTGGAGCTTAAACGCTTTCCCTTACGTTTTTGGAGATAAATTTGTGCAGTATCTTTATGAGAAAGGGGGGTGGGACTTGGTCAATAGGGCTTACTTAAAGTTACCAGTCACAACCCAGCAAGTAATGAACCCAGAAATGTATCTGAGCTATACATTGCCAGAAAATGTGAGTTTAAGCGTTAGAAATGGTGGGGTAATCCATGAAGACACGATGGGAGAATTTTATGTCTATTTGCTCTTACTTGTTCACAATTATGAGGAAAAAGAAGCGAAGGAGATTGCAGATGGATGGAAGGGGGATAAGTTAATTTTGGCTCAAAATTCTACAAGCTTAATCTTAGCTTGGAAAACTGCTTGGAAAGATGAGAGCAGTGCTAAGGAGTTCTATAATGCACTCAAGACAATCGGAGATAACTATGTTAAGGCACATCCAGAATTTGAGTTATCGTTTACAATTAAGCAAGAAGGAAGATATGTTATTTTTACAGCGGTTAGGAGGCTGAAGAATGCTTAGATGTACAGCTTGTGGTAGAGAATATTCTTTGAGAAAGCCATATCAGAGGTGTGAATGTGGAGAGCCTTTAGAGCTTGAGCTTTTTGAAGGCTTTGCTGGAATCGGGAAAAGTGTTTGGGAGCGCTTTGTTCAGTTCTTTCCTTTTGAACTTGACTTGGATTTAAGTCTCGGGGAGGGAGATACTCCACTTATAAGAGCAAGAAAACTCTCAAAAAAGCTTGGAGTTCAGCTTTATTTAAAAAACGAAACCGTTAATCCGACTTGGAGCTTTAAGGATAGGGGGACGTTTTTAGGAATCCATAGGGCTCTACAGCTGGGTTTTGACAAAGTTGGAACTGTTTCAACGGGCAATATGGCTGCAAGTGTTGCAGCTTATGCATCAAGAGCAGGGCTAAAAGCTTACATTCTCGTCTCTTCAAATATAGCAGAGGAAAAGCTCAAGCAGATTGCTGTTTATGGAGCTGAAGTTATAAAAGTTAGAGGTGATTATGGGAAGCTCTACTATGAAAGCCTTAAGCTTGGACAAAAACTTGGGGTTTACTTCATAAATTCTGACGATCCATTCCGCATAGAGGGATATAAGAGCATGAGCTTTGAGATTGTTGAGGAGATAATGCCAGATTACGTTGTAGTTCCAACAAGCTCTGGTGGACTGATCAGGGGAATCATAAAGGGCTTCCTTGAGCTTAAAAAGAGTGAGCTTATTGGTAGGCTGCCTACATTTGTTTGTGTCCAAGCTGAAGGCTGCTCACCGATTTACAAAGCTTTTATTGATGGGAAAGAGAAAATTGGGAGATTTGAAAATCCGCACACAATAGCACATGCAATTGAAAATCCATATCCGCCGAGCGGGAATGCTGTATTGAGGCTTTTGAAAAAACTTAATGGTATTTGTATTGCTGTCAGTGATAAGGAAATTCTTAAAGCCCAGAGAACGCTTGCTCAAGAGGGTGTATTTGTCCAGCCAGCCTCTGCAACTGGTATAGCAGCTGTGAAAAAGCTCAGAGAAGAAGGCAGAATCAAGGGGAATGAAAGAGTTGTGAGCATACTAACGGGAGCTGGACTCAAAACACTGCATCAGTTGGAGGGATTTGAGGTTAGAGAATGTAAAATGGAAAAGCTGGAAGAATGTCTATTGGAAAGCTAACTCACATCAAAGCTAATTTCGAGCAACTCTTTGCTCTTTCTGAATCTCACCTTCTTGATTTTTATTTCCCCAACTTCTCCCGTTGTTTTTGTGTGCTGTTTATTGCATGCATTTACATTCCAGTTTTCAATAACAACTACTTTTAGTGTCTTAATCTCTGGAGGAATTGGAAATAAATCATACATATCCTCACCAAATCTCCTTTCAGCTTCTTCTCTTGGCAGTTCATATACATGAATGGGGACATTTTCCTTAACTTTCTCATTTGCCAGCCTCTCAATTTCAGTGATCTCCTCTGGAGTAGGCTTTCTATCAAATTTAACTGTTAACCTTCCATGATTTCCGCTGACGTAGACACTTGCAGTCCACTTAGCTTTTTCTCCAAGCACTTTAACAACTGCACCCTTAACAATATGAAGGGCAGTGTGAGTTCTGACTTCAATCTCATTCATTAG
>CAZTOS010000007.1:0-7063 GCA_964615185.1 uncultured Thermococci archaeon | reverse complement strand
ATTCATTAGAGACACCAGAAATTAGAGAGGTTTTAAAATTTATTAAGTTTGCTGGTAATTGTGAATCAAAAATCTGCACTTGATTTTCGAAGCTTCTTCCAATTTAAAAATGCACATCCAAAGAATTTTTGCCAAACTCTTTCATTATTCAACGAAAATGGTTATAAATGCCAAAATTGATACCTTTTTGTCAATATGAATTTTTGAGGTGATTGAAATGGCCGAGAAGAAAAGAAAAAGAGTTATTATTCTGGGAGCTGCTGGAAGAGACTTCCACAACTTCAACGTCTTCTTTAGAGACAACCCCGATTATGAAGTCGTAGCATTTACAGCTACCCAGATCCCAGATATTGAAGGTAGAATTTACCCACCAGAATTGGCAGGCGAGCTTTACCCAAATGGAATCCCAATCTGGAGCGAAGATGACTTAGAGAAAATCATCAAAGAGCACGACATTGACATTGCAGTTTTTGCTTACTCTGACGTATCACACGAACATGTTATGCACTTGGCATCAAGAGCCCATGCCGCTGGTGCCGACTTCTGGCTTCTTGGACCTAAGAGCACAATGCTCAAGTCAAGCAAACCGGTTATAGCTGTTACAGCTGTCAGAACCGGTTCTGGAAAGAGCCAGACATCAAGAAAAGTTGCTAAGATTTTGAAGGAGCTTGGATACAAGGTTGCCGTCATAAGACACCCAATGCCTTATGGTGACTTGAGGAAACAAATCGTCCAGAGATTTGCAACCTATGAGGACCTTGACAAGTACGAATGTACAATCGAAGAGAGAGAGGAATACGAGCCACACATTGATTACGGTCACATAGTTTATGCGGGTGTTGACTACGAAAAGATTCTCAGGGAGGCGGAGAAAGAAGCTGACATAATCCTCTGGGATGGAGGAAACAACGACTTCCCGTTCTATGAGCCAGATCTCTGGATTGTTGTAGCTGATCCCCACAGACCCGGACACGAGCTCAAGTACCACCCAGGTGAGACGAACTTCCGCTCGGCCGATGTCATAATCATAAACAAGGTTGAGACAGCATACCCAGAGAACGTGCAGAAAGTTAGAGAAAACATCGAAAAGGTTAATCCAAATGCTATCGTTATTGAAGCAGCTTCCCCAATCTTCGTTGACAAGCCAGAATTGATCAAAGATAAGAGAGTTCTTGTCGTTGAAGATGGACCAACACTCACCCACGGTGGCATGAAGTATGGAGCAGGTTACGTTGCTGCCAAGAAGTTTGGAGCTAAGGAAATTATTGACCCAAGACCATATGCAGTTGGTTCTATCGTTGAGACCTACAGGAAGTATCCACACTTGGATGTTATCCTCCCAGCAATGGGATATGGTAAGAAGCAGATTAAGGAGCTTGAGGAGACAATCAACAGAGCTGATGCTGATGTCGTTGTCATCGGAACACCAATTGATTTGAGAAGAATCCTCAACATCAACAAGCCAGCTGTCCGTGTTAGGTATGAGCTCGAGGAAATTGGACAGCCAAAGCTCTACGACATCCTCAAGGACTTCGTCGAGAAATGCGAGAAGCTTAAGAAGAAAGAGTGATTCTCTTTATTCTTTTCACTTTTCTTGTCATTTTATGCAGTTGAGTTTTTATACCTAATTATGTAGTCATCATCTGGTGGTGTAGCCATGAAACCCATTGTAGGCATTGTGGCACAATTTAACTGGGAAACGGGTGCCCTTACTATAAATGATATGTATGTTAAGAGAATTAAAAAAGCTGGGGGAATACCCGTAGCAATTCCTCCCCTTGTTGGAATAACAGATGTTCTTGAAGCAATAGATGGATTGATTTTCCCTGAAGGGCCAGATATTCATCCTAAATACTATGGGGGCGAGCTAACGACAAAAATAAGGAGTTTGGATGTGCAAAGGGATGAATTTGAGCTTACTTTAATCAGAGCTGGTCTTGAGCGAAACCTTCCCATCTTGGGAATTGGGAGAGGTGCCCAAGCCCTAAACGTTGCCCTTGGAGGCAGCTTATATCAAGATGTCGTTAGTGAAATTCCAAAAGCTATAAAGCATGATTGGACGAGAGAAGGCAGATTCTTGGTTCATCCAAGTTGTAAAGTTCATGAAGTCAGAATAAAAACTAACTCAATGCTGTTTGAGATTCTAAAGAAAAAGTTAGAGATTGAAGGGACAAATGAAGTCTTTATTGGCGTTAACAGTTTCCACCATCAGGCTATCAGAAAGCTTGGAGATGGTATTAAACCGGTTGCTTATGCTGATGATGGTATAATTGAAGGGATTGAGATTCCGGAGAAGTTTGCCATTGGGGTTCAGTGGCTTGCAGAATACATGGATGAAATGCAGCCCCTCTTTGATGCCCTAGTTGAAAAGGCTTTGGAATATAAAAAAGGTAAACTTAGAGAGGAACTAAAAGAAGAAATCATAAGAAAATTATAATTTGCAGGAGGATTATGGAGGAACTAAGTGAGAACCATCGCACGTAGGATAGGAATAATAGCCTTCCCTGCATGAACCAAAGGTAATGCCCTTTTCTTCAATGATTCCTCTTGCTTCTTCCAGAATCTTTAATCTGAAATTTCTTGGCAGGTAATAATATCCACCAATTCTTTCTCCCCTTCTATATAATGGCTCAAGCTTTTTCATAAGCTCTGGAAATTTTGCCCTCATTCTTTTCCATGAATCCGCTCTGAGCTTCAGAGTTGAAACTGTTATATGTGAAACAAAGTCCAGTGCATTGACAGTTTCCTCAAAGTCTTCCCATGTGTAAAAGGGTACGATTGGATCTACCCTCGCATAAACTGGAATTCCACTCTCTTTTGCCTTTTTCAAAGCTTTTATTCTGTCTTTGGGTAGAGGGGCATTTGGTTCTAATGCCTTGGCTTTTTCTTCATCTATTGTCGTCACCGTTATGCCAACAGCACATCTAAGTCCTCTGAGAATATCCAAATCGCGTTCAAATAAATCCGATTTTGTTAAAATCATGCACCTTACGTTGTATTTTTTGAAGAGCTGGAGAACTTTTCGTGTAATGCCAAATTGCCTCTCAATTGTTGGATACGGATCGGAGGAGTAGGAGAGCGAGATTATAAACCTTTTATCAAATTTTCTAAGCTCTTTCTCAAGATTAAGAAGAAGGTTCTCCTTAATTCTGACCTTAAAAGCTTTGGGAATGTAAGCTGTTATGTAGCAGTAAACGCAAGCATGGTCGCAACCTGTATAAACGTTTAGTGTATATTTAAAGGGACACGTGCAGAGCTTTGATTTCCATGGATCAAAGGGTCGTATATACATGAGATAAAGTTTACAACGCTATTTAAAAAGAATTTTCCCTAATTGATATCCGGGTGGTAAAAATGATAAAAGGAGAAGTTAAGTGGCTTGGAGATGAAAAATTTGAAGCAAGTGTTGAAGAGGGAGGAAAGATAATCTTTGGAGAAAAGGGCATCTCTCCAATGAGAACCCTTCTCTTAGCTGCTGCTGGATGTACAGCCATTGATGTCGTCATGATACTTCAAAAGATGAGGGAACCACTCAAGGGGCTTGAAGTTGAGATAAGCGGGGAAAGGAAAGACGAATATCCGAGAATCTACAAAAGGGTTAATATCCACTATAAAATCTACGGGCACGTAAAACCAGAAAAAGCCAAAAGAGCAATCGAACTCAGCCAAGATAAGTACTGTTCGGCCTCAGCTCATTTGAAGCTTAGCGGGACTGAAGTTTCATATACTTTTGAAATCATCCCTGAATAAAGTTTTACAAGTATGAAAAACCTTAAATGTTTGAAGTTTATAGAGTATTTCAAGGTGAACTGAATGAGAGGGGATTTAATTAGAATCTTAAGTGCAGTTGAAGAAAAAGCCAATGAGCTCAGAATGGATGGCTTTGAACCCGATATCGTTCTCTTTGGAAAGGAGGCCTATGAGCTCTTAAAGGCTCAAGTGGATGAGGAATTTGGTGGAGATGAGAGAATTACAGAAGTTTCAGGTTTGAAGGTTAGACTCCTTGAAGAGCTTGGTAGAGATGCTGTCGTTATAGATTCTAAGATGCTTGGAATTGGACTGGGAGGAGCAAGAAGGATAAGGGTGATTAAAGATTAAGTTTGTAGCCATCAAGGATCAGCAAACTCAAAGCAATTGCCATTATATCTGCCAAACTCCCAGGATTCCTCAAATCTCCTTTTTCTCTTAGGAATGAATCGAATTCATCAATGCTGAGATTTTCCTCCAGCACTTCTCTTGCTTTTCTCATTACGAGTTCAGCCTCAGCCTTTCCCGCTTTTCTTATAATTAGCGTGTCCGGTGTTGATGCTAAGAGCTTAATAAATACCCTTACAACAGCTTCTTCAAGGCTGAATTCTTCAGTTAGTTCTTTGAGTCTTAGGAATGTTTTGTAACTAAGCTCATAGCCATTTATCCATTCACAAAAGATTAACTCTCTTTCACAGCTGATTTCCGCTAACCTCTTGAGGTTAATCCTGTTTTTAAAAAGCTCATCAAAAACATTCTCATCATAAACGTCGTATTTAACTCCGCTCTTTACTCCTTTGGGATTAGCTATTCTTATGGCTTTATAGAACTCCATTGTGTCTCTAACTGTTGAGTGTTCAATTAACCTTTTTGCAATTTCTCTGGCATCATAGATATGTCTTGAAATAACCAGAGCAATTACAAGGGGAATTTCCAGTGCTATTATTCCAAAATTGGGATTTGCATCTTGCACGGCTTTTGCATTTTGGACTGCCCTCTTAATCATTTCTCCGATATTAGCTTCACTCAGCTGATAATCTCCCCGTCTAATTAATTTACCAACTTCTGTTGCCTCATAAAGGATATCCACAACGGCAACATTTCCAAAGAGAAAATGATAAAGGGTTAAATCCTCGAAATCTCTAAAGCGGTTTACATTGCCAGGTTTTGGAGTCACAGCTTCAAGCAAAGGGCCAAGTGTGAAGGCTTTTATTATCTTCCACCTCTCCATCTCTCTCAGCTCACCTTTACTCTCCCTATTATGCTATCAACGATTAGTTCTAATGTCTTTGTGCCGTTTTCATTGGAATTGACTTCAAGTTTTGTTGCGGAATCCCTTATGACTGGAATCACTTTATATTCCGATGGTACATCAATTGTTACATCTCCGATTCCATCTTCCATGATAATCTGGGAGCAATCCTCAATCTCTATGTTGAAATCCCCAACGAAGTCGCTCAGGTAAAGCTCTTCACTTTTCATTTGTGAAATGCTGAATCTTCCAACGGTGTTTTTTATCATGATTTGGCTCATGTTATCTTCAAGGTTTATGTAATAATCCCCAACAGTATTGCTTATTTCAAGGCTTTTTAAGAGTCCTTTGCCTACTTCCACAATCAGCTTGCCGTTTTTATATTTGCTACATACCTCAGTACATTTCAGAATAAGGGTATTTCCACTTATTTCTGCCTGAACAGGAAGATTTGAGGTGACTTTTATTGAGTTCCTATCAGTGCTTATTATTTTAGTTTCAGCTACGATGTCTTGAATAATCAGCTCAGAGGCTTGGAATTCTCCAACGGTATGTATTTCTCCCTCAATTTTCTCCTCAAACCAATCTCCTATCGAGTACCAAGAAGTGGTGCCAACATCAGGAACTACTAAGTAAAGGGCAACATAGAGAATAAAGATTGCACTAATTGTAGTTCTCCAAGCTTTGTTCTTTGAAAGCAGGTATAAACCAAAGCAGATAAGAGCAACACCCCAAAATGATGCCTTTATGTAATGAGCATAGGGAGCTATATATGTTAGCGTCTCAGGGTAGAACTTTTTGAGAAGTATTAATGCTCCAAGGAACAAAAGGAAAAGTCCAAGTGCTCTCCCCATGTTTTCACCCCCTGATCAGCAAATATACTCCGAATAGGAGCAGTAAGGTTGCTAAGAGAACATCTTCCTGAAGATACCACATGAAGGGAGCTATCTTTCTTAGAATCAAAACTCCACCGAGAATTATTAAAATTAATGCAAGGAGTTTCTCATTGTTGTGATCTTTAACCGTTGGAGCTGGCTTTTTAGAGCTAAATGCTTGTGTCAGTGTTTCATCAATTTCTTTTGCAATTTTTTCTGCTTTTTCAGGGAGTTTGTTAAGAGATATCTCTTCTTCAGGCTCTTCTGGCATTATGAGAGCTAAAACGAAATAAAGCAGTATTGCTGTTACGGGAGCCAAAAAGAGTAGGACAATATAGATTATCCTTACAATTGTGGGGTCAACTTCAAGATACTTTGCTATCCCTCCTAAAACACCCAAAAATATTTTCTCATCCTTTGCACGATAAAGCCTCTTCCTCATTTCTGCACCTCCATATGGAGCATGGATGTTTATAGTTTATATAAACAATGGTTACTCTTAATCACAGAATCTCATAAAGAGTATATAAGAATTACTATTAAGAAACGTCAGAAAAAGATCACCTTAATAATTTAATAAACTCTCTCATCCACGCATATAAGTCACCAGGATGTCTTGAGCTTACCCAATTTCCGTCGACGACAACTTCTTTGTCAATGAACTCCGCACCGGCATTGATTAAGTCGTCTTTAATTGTTATTACGCATGTCCCCTTCCTGCCTTTTAAAACTCCAGCTGAGATTAGAATTTGAGGTCCATGACAGATTGTCGCCACTGGCTTCCCTTCATTAAACATTTTTCTTGCTATTGCTACGGCTTTTTCGTTAATTCTAATTCTTTCTGGTGCTTTTCCTCCCGGAAGAACAAGAGCATCAAATTCATCTGGATCAACTTCATCGAAACTTAGATCAACCTTAACCCTGTATCCATGCTTTCCGGTTATGTAATCCTTCTTATTGCTTGCTATAAACACTTCGTGTCCTTCTTCCCTTATGCGGTGAAGGGGATAAATCAATTCAATGTCCTCAAAGTCATCTGCACTCAAAAACACTACTTTCATTTTTGACAACCTCCATAATAACGTTTAGATAGAATTAGAAGGGCATCTTTATAAACATTTTCACTTAAAAATGGATACTGTCAGGATAACTGTGGCATCACCTCCTGGAGCCATTCAGAAATGTCACT
>CAZTOS010000006.1:0-48836 GCA_964615185.1 uncultured Thermococci archaeon | reverse complement strand
GAAATGAAACTTTACTCATAGAAATGTTTATATTCTTGATCGAAGTAGTATATCATCGAACAATTACATAGGGAGGTGCCTAAATGAGTAGAAGGGCTATAACTCTCTTGATCGTGATGCTGATGATACTGTCAGCAGTGCCAGTAGCACTACCAGTAGGGCTAGTGACTGCTGAAAGCTCCACTACTTCCACTAAAGCGCCTACCCCCATAGTGCTTCCTATCAAAGAAACAAATAAGACTTCTGAGAAAGTTTCAAAGCCAATAAACATACCGCCAACTCAGAAAATTGATCCAGAACTGCTGGAATTAGTTAAAGAATTTAGTAACATGAACGGACAAGTAAAATTACCAATCAAGATATTTGCCTCTGGAGAGATAAGAAAGTTAGACGTCCAAGGCGTAAAGATAATAGGGAGGGCAAATATTGCAGGAAAATACATATATTTGGCCGAATTGCAGATTACGTCTGATGCACTCAAAAGACTCAGGAAACTTGCAAGTACAAAGGGAGTTGAATACATAACAACGTTCAGCCCAGTTAAGCCACTATTAGAAGACATGTCAAAGGAAGAGCTTGATCACGAGAAAATCATTGAGAGCTTAAAGGGCAGAAAAGATCTAATGTTAAACAGGATATTTACAGTGCCTCAAAGAATTGGAGATTATAGAGTGGCTTCTCCAAGAAGCCTCATCGGAAGGTTCCCACTAAGAACAAAGAATGCAATGCAATATCTTCTCAAGATCATGAAGGAAAGAACTCCAATACCTAAGGATATCTATGCAGTTACCCACATGGGTTCAGTGACAGCGTGGGACAAGTACAACATTACCGGTAGTGGAATCAACGTTGCGATAATCGACAGCGGTATCGACTTTGGGAACCCGGACCTGCAGGATGCCTATGCAGTTGATACTAATCCGGAGTCACCTTACTATGGATGGCCAATTGCATTTGACAGCGCTTCAATGATGGCTTACCTACAGCATGATTATGCATTCCCGGAAACGCAGACGTGGTACACAAACACGTCCCTCATAACCGGTATTCCAGTAATTCTCCAAGACCCAGCTGTTATTGGCTATTATGGATCAAACTTCTCAACAGCATTCTCTGGAATGGAGCTTGCAAACATTCAGGATCCACTTGAGAGGGCTAAAGTGATCAACAACACACTCACATTCCTCTCCAACGGTAGCTTTGAAGGAAATATACTCCTCGTTGACGACGACAACGGTAAGGACAACGGTGGTGACTTCTTTGACTTCGATCCATATTATGTTGAGGCATTGGATATTCTTGGCTACAACTACACAATCTATAGGGTTCTAGCACACGAAAGCGGGCCAAATGCAACAGTTTTAAGCCAATATGACGTGGTTATATGGTTCACAGGTGAATACTGGGAGGACACCCTCACTGATGAGGACATTGCAAACCTTGAAGCATATCTAAACGGTGGGGGAAAATTATTCCTCATAAGTACTGACTTCCTCTATGAGAAGGGATTCGTTCCATCAATACAAATTATATACGAGCAAACAAATGTGACTGCCCCAGAAGAAGGAGATTATGAATATCACTACTTCAACTTAACTGAGCCCGTTTCCCAGCTTACTGTCACTACAACAAGCCAATATGGGACAGATGATTCGAGTACTGACTTTGATATTGACATACGTCTCTACTACAAGGTTGGAGATGACTGGGAAAAGATTGGTTATTCATTAAATTGGGGACCAAATGAGACAATAACAGTTGAAAACCCAGAGCTTGGAGAGTATATGGTAGAGGTCTATACTTGGACTAATGATAAGCCTGGAGAATATACTTATAACATAACCGTCACCGTAGAGAAAGAAGGGGAGCTTGTTCCCTCAGAGTTCGCTGGAGAATACCTGCACGTAAATGCTTCCACATATTACTACCAAGACCGGGGTGTAGCTTCAGTGGGTGAAACGAATGGAGAGAGATTCAGAATTGGCGCTGTAAACAGGGGTGTGGCAAATGTTACCTATTACACCTATTGGTACTTAGAGCTTCCACTTCTAAGGCCAGCATATTCAGACATATTCGCAGACTTTGTAGTTCCAGATGAAAATGCAAGTGTACTCGTGACAACATACATGGCTTTACCATACGACATTGAAGAGGACACGGTATGGCCAATTAGGTTACCACTCAATGAGAACTTAACACTCCCATACACCGGCTATGTCAAGATAGGATTCCACCCAGACTTGGCACTGGCACTAATTAACACTCCACCATGGGACTACTACCTCGAGCCGGGTTGGGTGCTTGTAGTCGACTCGGACGGAGACTCTAAATACGACAAAGCTTATGTTGACCTAACAAGTGAGTGGGGATACTTCATAGACTTCAATGAAGATGTTGGTCATACTAAAGAGAACCCGGTGATTGCATGGGACATCGTCAAGGCGGACGGCACAATTGGAGAGGACGGATACGATGACATCTCAGGTGGACTTATCTACTACATAGCTGATGGAGAAACCCCAATTCCATACTCACAAATAGTTTACAACAGATGGAACCTTGGAGAATACGGAGTTCCGGAGAACAAGACAGTTCCCGGAAACGGTGATTTGGTGGCATTCATGATTGGAACAATCTATGCAGGAGGTCTTGAACACGGAACACTCTGTGCGGCTGCCGTTGGTGCAAGGGGAAGGACAATTGGCCCAGAGGAATTTACTGATGATGAATCACAAATGTATCCAACATATGGTAACGCAAAGGGTGCAAAACTGATAGCTGAAGGAGACCTGTACACTTCACTGGCAGAGTGGGAAGATATGATGCTCTTCGCGACGGAGGGCTACGATGGAATCCCAAACACCGGAGATGAGGCAAGAATAACAAGCAACAGTTACGGTTATTATCTGAGTTACGCCATAGATAGAGGGTTCAACTGGGAGGACAGGTTCCTTACATGGTTATCGGAGGTGTACGCTCCGTACACGGCACACTTCTTCGCAGCAGGTAATGAGGGTTCAGGATACGGTACCGACTCAAGCAACGGTGCTTCCCCAGGAGTCATAACAGTAGGCGCAGCAACAGAATTCGGTTATAGAAAGGCAGTAGGATGGGACTATGAAGCGGAATACGGAGATGTCGTAGACTTCTCAAGCAGAGGACCTAATACCTTAGGACAGGTCAAGCCTGATATATTAGCAACAGGAAAGTTTGGGCTTGGGAGCACACCTCTAAATATGCAGTACTGGAGGATGCAGCCAATAATAAATGGTCGCTATGCCAATGAAATTTGGGCCGGAACAAGCTTAGCTACCCCAATGGCAGCTGGTGTTGGTGCCTTAGTCGAAGAAGCATTCTACAAGACTCATGGAAGATATCCAACCGCCGAGGAATTAAAGGAAATATTGAAGTCCGCCGCAGAAGACACAAACAATGATGCCTTCCTCCAGGGCGCTGGATACCTGAATGCAACGAGAGCAGTTGAAATAGCGTTGGAAGTTGACGGTGTCAAAGTCTCGCCAAGTGAGTGGCAAGCTGGCTCGTACATGGGTCACAAGTACAAGGCATTCCCATCTGTGATTTATCCAGGAGAAAGCGATACACAGGAATTCACATTAGTTAACTACGGAGATGCCAAAGATGTAGAGATTTCTGCAGAAGTATTCGAGAAGATTGGAGAAGTTGAGATACCAATTATGGGAATAACAGACGAACCACAGATGATACCGGTAACATATGCAATTCCAGAGGATGCAGAACTCATGAAGGTGTCATTCTATACAGATGTGGATAACCCATACTACTACATTCTCGTGAGAATCTATGGATACAAAGATGATCAGCTTAAGTTAATTAACGGGGGTAGTGGATACAGAACAAACGTTGCATCCTTCACAGTTAGGAACCCAAGGGCAAGAGCCGAGCAGTTGTTCCTACAGGTTAGGGATGTAATGTACCAAGGGTATCCATATGACGGCAAAGTTAAGCTCGAGTTCTACAAGAGGGTACCATGGAGCTGGGTCACTTTAGACAAAGAAGCGCTTCATTTGCCAGCTAAGGGAGAGGGAACATTCACTGCAACAATAACAGTTCCAGAAGATACACCACTTGGAATTTATGAGGGAGCGATTTATGTCAAGTATGACAATCATGTAACGACAATACCAGTCAGCGTAGTCGTGGCATCACCAGGAGCAGAGTTCGAATTTGGAGGAAAGACTGAGGCTAGTGGATTGTACGACAATTCAAACGTCTATGGAGGAGATATCTATGGAGGAGACTGGAGACTGTTCTACTTCAATGTTCCAACAGAAGATACAAATGGTACCTACGTTATAGCGGATATCTCATGGAATGATGATACAGCGGTAATAACCCCATATCTGCTCCAACCATCAAGTGATATGTGGAGTGTGTACTATGAAGGAATATTTGGACCTCACACACTAGCACACACTGCAACAGGAAAGCTTATTGCATCAAATGAGAGTATACTTGTGGCAAAGGCAGTCCCAGGATTACATGCAATGTGGCTACACAACAGCGAAATTAATGCAAGCTACACAACGTTCTACGGCAAAGTTGGCATGGCAAAAGTCACTCCATCAGAAGTCACAATGATTGCTGAATCCAAGGAAGGGGAAGGTCAGATAAGAGTAAAGATACCAGACTTCGTTGGAAACTTAACAGCATATGGAGTCGGATTTGAGAGGCTCACAAGGAAGACAGGGATTACGGCTCCAGCAACTGGTGAATCATGGTACTACAACGTAACCGTTGTTAATGCAACCCAGCTCAGGGTGGAGACGTCGAGCACATGGGACAAGCTGGACATAGACCTCTTCGTGTATTACTACGACGAATCAACGGGAGACTGGGAGGAAGTTGGAGAATCAGAGACATGGACAGCAAATGAAAGGGTAGTAGTTACAATGCCAAAAGATGGAATATACATCATTGAGGTTTACGGATACAAGAATCCAAAGCCAGGAGAGGCAACTTTTGACTTGGAGGTTGGCATCACACCAGGTAAGACCAAGGATATATTCAAGGAACAAAATGTCGAGGCTCCAGAGACTGACAACTACACAGTTCACTACTTTGAGGTGGCAGAACATGCAAATGCACTTGTTGTTAAGACTGAAAGCGAAGACGACGATAACTATGGACTTGACATAGATTTAGAAGTGTACTACTACAATGAGATAACAGGTGAGTGGGAGTATCTTGGGGGCTCGTACTCATGGACAGCAGATGAGGAAGTTGTGATTCCAGAGCCAGCAGAGGGCTCGTATGCTGCGATCGTTGAGAGTTACTATAACCCGGCTCCGGGAGAGACACACTACAACATAACCGCATCCCTGGTAGTATCTGGAGGAGAACTCTTTGTCAAGAACATTACTAAGGTAAACGGAGAATACATCGTAACCTATGGCTACAACCTAACATCACTTCCGAACACCACCATATACAAAGGTAATATAAAAATTGGAGGAACAAGAACCGGAGAGCTCTTCGATGTGCCAATAGAAATTGCACCAAATCCGTACATTACCGACTTTGGAATAGTAGGCATCGGAATAGGGCCCGTTCCACCAGGGGTCGGAGAGCTCTTCACCATCAATGTCCACATCAAGAACTATGGACCGAACAATGCATCTGTGCCTGTTAAGCTGATTAGAGACGGACTTACGGAGGTAGGCTCAGAGAGAAAAGAGATAGTAGCAGGTGAGGATGACTTAGTTTCATTCAACGTTACACTCAGTGACTTGGATATGCATGAGTTCAAGGTTGTGCTCGAGTATCCATATGACTTCGTTAAAGACAATAACATTAAAGTAATAAAAGTTAGAGCCATGCAACCAGTTGAAAGAACCGAACTGATGTGGAGCATTGGAGATGCAGAGATTGTAAATGTCACAAGTAGGACAGGCGAAATGACTGCCACGTTTGCAACTCCAGAAGACAGTGCCTTAGTAGGAGTGTTTGTCAAGCTTCCAGAGAACTGGACATTCTACTCAGTAGAGGGCAAAAATGCCACAATAATCTCCAAAGGGCTCTTAGAAGACAACGTAACACTGGAGATAATCCTTGCCATTAAGAATGGTTCAAAACTCTACATTTACTATGGAACACCTAAAGAGACACCAGAGGTTACTGAGGAGCTTGAGGAAGAAGGAATTGAAGCGCCAGTATTTGTTCAAGAAACAATAAATGGTACCGCGGAAATTAAAGAGGCTAAGAACACAACAGTGGATGGAAAGCCAGCCATTTCAATAACAGTTGATGGCGAACACAATGCAACTGTCAAGCTTGTAGTAATCCTTCCAAAGGACATTAAGAGTTATAAGGTCATAGTAAACAATGCAGATTTATTAGGAGAGGAACTTACAAGATATGAGACCTATGCCCTCTTAACATTGGAGATTAGGTTACACTCACCGGCAGAGATAACAGTCATATACGAACTTCCAGAAAAGGAAGAAGGAATTTCAATAGCAACCCTTAACTTCATCTATTACATGTGGTACAATAAAGGAATCAAGAAATTTGATGAACTCTACAACAAGAGCATTGAGCTTGGAATTGATAATGAAACTATCCAAGAGGCGTTACACTACAAGGAGCTTGCAGAGCAATACTATGAGAAAGCCAAGCAATTTGGTCCAGTAGTACAAAACCTTAACAATCCAAGGGTTATGGCATCATTACGGAAAGCATATCTCAACCTCAAGAAAGCCGTGGAGATCCTCAGTAAAGCCATAGAGGAAGCTGAGGCTTCCTAAATTCTTTCTTTTGTTACCTTTTCTGTTCTTTTTATTCGTTTTTGAGATGCAACTTTTAATTAGCGAAAACTTTATATTACGTTTTACTGATAAAAGTTCAAAATAGTACATGGAGGGGTGGTAATGCCAGCAACTTTTGCACTTGTAATATTAGGTGTCTTCCTCTTGTTGATGCTTGTTTTGAGTGTTAAAGTTATCAGACCATACCAAAAGGGCCTCGTTGAAAGACTTGGAAAGTTCAACAGAATCTTAGAACCAGGAATACACTTCATTATACCATTTATGGAGAGGGTAAGGATAATAGACATGAGAGAGCATGTTATTGATATTCCACCGCAAGAGGTTATCTGTAAGGATAATGTCGTTGTTACAGTTGATGCTGTTGTGTATTATCAAATATTGGATCCCGTAAAGGCTGCATATAACGTCAGCGACTTTCTCTTAGCTATCATCAAGCTTGCACAAACGAACTTAAGAGCAATAATTGGTGAGATGGAGCTTGATGAGACACTAAGCGGGAGGGACATCATAAACGCTCGCTTGAGGGAAGAGTTGGACAAGATCACTGACCGCTGGGGTGTAAAGATTACAAGGGTTGAAATTCAAAGAATTGACCCACCAAGGGATATACAAGAGGCAATGGCTAAGCAAATGACTGCCGAGAGAGAAAAGAGAGCAATGATTTTGATAGCTGAAGGTAAGAAGGAGAGCGCAATAAAGCAAGCCGAAGGTGAAAAGCAGGCAAGAATTTTAAGAGCTGAAGGTATAAAGCAGGAACAAATCCTTATTGCTGAAGGTCAAGCTGAGGCTATAAAGAAAGTTCTTGAGGCTTTAAAATTGGCTGATGAAAAGTATCTAACGCTCCAATACATTGAGAAGCTTCCGGAGCTGGCTAAGTACGGCAACCTGATAGTCCCGTATGACACAGAAGCCCTAATTGGCTTGTTAAGAATTCTCCAAAAAGTCAGTAAAACAAAGCTGCCAACGCCAAAAGAGAACCCACCTGAAGGTTCATCAAAGAATTCTCCAGCAGAAACAGAAAATAATAAAAACGTAGAAGAGCTGAAGAAAATATGGGAGTGACGTATGATGGATTATTTCCCCATTTTACTTTTAATTTTAGGCTTGCTGATCATAGTCCTTGATATGATGGTTGCAGCGTTTATAACACCGATTGGGATAGCCTTTGCCACTCTCGGTTTGTTACTTGGATTCGGTGTGAATTTCAACATTGCATTTGTATTATCATTAGTTGCTGCCGTTGTTAGTTATCAGCTCTTTGCCAGATTAATAAAGAGAGAAACTGTTGATATTGGAAAGCCCAAATACACCTTCGAGCTTAAAGGGAAAAGAGGAAAAGTGAAGAAAGTTAGGGAAGATGAAGTTTGGGTTGAGCTCGAGGGAGAGGAATGGCTTGCTAAACCTCTCGATGACGTTAAGGAAGGAGATGAAGTTGTTGTAGTTGATGTTGATGGTATAAAACTCATTGTTCGCAAAGCTTGATTAGATTTTTAAATCCTCCACCCTCTCTTCTATTAAGGTGAGCTCAAATGAAAATATATGTGAAAATTTATCGTGTTCAAGGTGAGATTTTGTTAGCGGCTTGTGATGAAAATTTACTTGGTAAGACTTTTAGGGAGGGCGAGCTTAAGTTAGAGGTTAAGGAGAGATTTTACAAAGGCGAACTTAGAGATATTGAGGATTTAGAGAGGCTTTTGGAGGAGGCGACAATAGCCAATCTTGTGGGGGAGAAATGCGTTAGTAAGGCCATTGAGCTTGGTTATGTCAGCGAGGATAGGGTTTTATACATTCAGGGAGTTCCCCATGCACAGATGGCCAAAATGTTATGGTGAGCTTGGAGGTGAGAGCATGAGTGAGAGATTCTGCTACAGATGTGGGATAAGTGAAAGTGAGGGAGGGCCTCTAATAGATGGATTGTGTCAAGTCTGCTTTAGAAAAGAAAATCCCGTATTATTAATGGAGAGTGAGATTAACACTGAGTTGTGCCAGAACTGTGGGAGCTACAAGAAGAAAGGGGTATGGGTTGATCCACAAAATTACGAACTTGATCAGTTGATATTTGAGGTTGCTGAAAATGCTCTGCTTGAAAATTTAGCATTAGATGAGCGTGTTAGAGAAACAAGGATTGTATCAAGAGAGGAACTAAATGGAATTGAAGAACTTCCAGCTGGCGTTGCATACTTAAGTTATGAACCAGTTAACTGGCATATTGATTATTTCCCGGCAATTGTAATTTATGAAATTGAAATTAAAGCTCGTATACATGAACTTCAAAGAGAGCTTCATCATGAAAAAAAGACTGTTACAGTTTATGTCAGGCAAACAGTTTGTCCAAGGTGTCAAAAGTTCCTTGGGGGCTATTTTGAGGCTATTTTACAGGTGAGGGCTGAGGAGAGAGAGCTGACCAAGGAGGAGAGGGATGAAATAGTCAAGCTTGTCCAAGAGAAAGTGGATGAGATAATGAAGAAGGACAGAATGGGGTTTATTCAAGATACTGTTGAGCTTGAGGAAGGAATTGACTTTTACATGGGCTCCACAAGGTCGGCAAGAAGGCTTGCTCAAGCGATAAGAGACAGATATGGTGGAACAATAAGTGAAGCCTATGAGCTCGTTGGTCTTGACAGACAGACAAGCAAAGAAGTCTATAGGACAAGTGTGAGTGTTAGACTGCCCAAGTTCAGAAGGGGAGACATCGTTAGTGACAAGAATGGGAACATATATCGGGTCGATGAGGTTAACGGAAAAGGTATGAACCTTACAAACTTGGCAACCCATGAAAGTGAGCACAAAGACTGGAAGACTATAAAAAGGGACGGAGTGAATTTGATTGAACACGAGAAAAAAGAAGCCATGCTCACAAGCTTAACCCCCAAAGAAGCTCAATTCATGGATATGGAAAACTATGAAACATTTGAGATTGAGAGACCGAAGATTGATCTGAAGGAAGGTGAGATTTACAAGCTCGTGAAAATTAAGGGCAAATACTACGTTGAGGGGAAAAAGGGATAGTCTTGTAACTTTTATAATTCTTGGCGTTTCCATTTCCTTGATGATAAAATGTGAGGTTGTTGCTGAAGAGCCAAGTAAAATGATAAAAGCCATTGAAGAGTTCAATGCTGAGGCTTATGTGCATCAAAGAGCTTAGGGAAGATGTTAAAAATCTCTTCGAGGAAAGTTTGATTTGCCTGTGGTTAGGTAAAGAGGCTGCTCAAGGGAGTGCAATAATCGGCGATGGCCTCTTGGGAGGTTAGTTTAAGGATTTAGTTGAGCACATTGAGATTAAAAAGCCAGAGAAAGCGTTTTAGATTATGTAAAGTTCCCTCTAAATCTTTAGCTTTTCCACATTTTACTCGCTAACTTTTTAAACCTTTGGTTTTGAACCTTTAGTGGTGAAGAAAAATGAGCAAACGAGTTGTAATCATCGGTGGTGGAGCTGCTGGAATGAGTGCTGCTTCAAGGGTCAAGCGTTTAAAGCCTGAGTGGGATGTTAAAGTCTTCGAAGCCACAGAATGGGTAAGCCATGCTCCTTGTGGAGTTCCCTACGTTGTCGAAGGAATTTCACCAAAAGAAAAGCTGATGCACTATCCGCCAGAGTTCTTCATAAAGAAGAGGGGCATTGATTTGCACTTAAATGCTAAAGTTGTGGAAGTTGAGCAAGGACAAGTTAGGGTTCAAGAAAAAGATGGTAAGCACAGATATGAGTGGGACTACTTAGTTTTTGCCAATGGAGCTTCCCCTAAGCTTCCACCAATTGAAGGAATTGACTTAGAGGGAGTTTTTACAGCTGATTTGCCTCCCGATGCAGTTGCGATAAGGGAATATATGCAGAAATATGATGTTAAAGATGTGGTAGTTATTGGAACAGGACACATAGCACTGGAAATAACTGAAGCCTTTGCTGCTCAAGGAAAGAATGTAACGCTCATTGGGAGGAGCGAAAGAGTTCTGAGGAAAAGCTATGACAAAGAAATCACAGATATAGTTGAAGCAAAGCTTAGGGGGCATATAAATCTCCGCCTGCAGGAGCTAACAATAAGAATTGAAGGCAAAGAGAGGGTTGAGAAAGTCGTTACTGATGCAAACAAGTACAAGGCTGATTTAGTTGTGATAGCAACGGGAATAAAGCCAAACATTGAACTGGCAAAGCAGCTTGGCGTTAGAATTGGAGAAACTGGTGCAATATGGACAAACGAAAAGATGCAGACAAGCATTGAGAATGTTTATGCGGCTGGAGATGTTGCCGAGACAAAGCACATAATTACTGGGAGGAGAGTCTGGATTCCTTTAGCCCCTCCAGGAAACAAAATGGGTTACGTTGCAGGTAGCAACATAGCTGGAAAGGAAATTCACTTCCTTGGTGTTCTTGGCACTTCAATAACGAAGTTTATGGACTTGGAAATCGGAAAGACAGGACTAACTGAAGAAGAGGCTCTTAAAGAGGGCTATGACGTTAAAACTGCTTTCATTGAGGCAAGAACAAAGCCTCACTACTATCCCGGTGGAAGGAAAATCTGGCTCAAGGCAGTTGCAGATAAAGAAACAAACAGGCTTTTGGGGCTACAAGCAGTTGGTTCAGATGTATTGCCAAGGATTGATGCATTTACCATAGCTCTACAAGCTGGCTTTACGACAAAAGATTTATTCTTTGCTGATTTAGCATATGCTCCTCCTTTTGCACCAGTATGGGATCCACTAATAGTGCTGGCAAGGGTTTTGAAGTTCTAACTTTTTAAATCCTCACCTTTTTCAGTAGCATTAGGCTCAAGAGGGCAAATAGTGAAGATGCTCCAAAATTTGCTGTAAATCCACCCGCGTAAACTAAGAATCCACTGGCAAAGCTCCCTATTATGTACCCGAGTGAGTTGATTAAGTTAAATGTTCCCATTGCTGTTCCTTTTTCCTTCTCGCCAGCAAGTTTTCCAACAATTGAAGTTGATGAAATGCTTATGAATGACCATGAATAACCAGCAAGGAAGTATGAAAGAAAGGCTAATGGTAAGAGATATGGAACTATAAATGTTCCTACAAGGATGGTTGTAACTCCGATAAGTCTCAGTGCTATACCTTCCTTTAAAACCCTCAGCTTGTCTCTGTTTTCAAGCATCAATCCAACTCTCAAATACATAAAAGCTGAAACTGAAGAGTTAACTATTGCTGCCAAATAAATATATCTTCTCTCAAAACCGTTTTCTGCTAATAGCACTGGAAGCTGTGAGAAATACATCCCAGAGGATATCCAGAATAAGAATGATGCAAAGTAAAACTTCCCAAATTTTGGTTTTCTGAGATTTATATGTAGCATGAAAGTTGGCACGTAGCGGATTTTCTCAACCACGTAATTTCCAAAAATCATAATGCTCTTTCTATTCACGTAAATCGGAATCTCTCTAATTGTTTTGGCTCCCCAGACGAGTGACGGAATATTGAGGATAGCAAAGAGGAGCAAGAGTTGTCTTATTGTGAGATACTGAGATAAAATGAAGCCTAAACCAAGTCCAAAAACCCACGCCCAACCGCTTATCTCATTGAACTTTCCTATTCCATAGTCCCAGCTGTGCTTTCTGACACTTCTGAGAACGAGGACTATTGGTACGGAAATCGTCGAAGCTAAGAAAAATGAGTAGATTGCGTTGAGTAAAATAAATTCAACTGGACTGTTTGTGAAAGAAAGGGCTGTTAGGAATACACTCACGCTGAGGAATCCGAGGAGTATGAAGACCTTTCTCCTCAATGTCTTATCGCTCAGCTTTCCCCAAAATAGACTGCCGATCATTGAGGACAAGCTTGCAAGAGAGTTCATTATTCCAACCATCTGAGCATTTCCACCGAGCTGGAGGAGGTAGAGGGGCATTAGGATTGAGCTTCCGCCAGTTGAGATCTTGAAAGGCACGAAGGAGTAAAACCACTTAGGAACCTTTGATATTCCATAATACCTATGAGAGACCTTCTTTGCATGCATTGTGGCGTTTATTCTTTGACTCATTCAAATCACCACGAGGCTGGTGAAGGGCAGGTTTAGGTTTATAAAGGTTGCTGAAAAGAAGAGGACTTTGATGAACATCAATATTCATTCCCTTGCTGGGAAATAAAGAAGAAGGAGCTTTAAAGGAGGAACTGACTGTTTTCTTGGTGAAATCTTATCATTGGATTCAACTAAAGTGCCAAAACTTCAATCAGAAGCAGATAAAAAGTTGTTGGATTAAAGATTGAAAGGAGGTGGAACTATTGAAAACTGACCTACTCCCCGTTCTGAAAGGCGAGGCTTGAAAAACAATATTCATAAACTTTCAAAGATAAGGGATGATGGGAGGTTTATAGTAGATTAAAAATCTTCAGAAACAAAAAGAAGGCTCAATAATACCAAATTGGTGTCCTATATGGCCAGTATGCTCTTCTACCATAAATCCATCCAGGCCTTTGCCAGGGTGGAAGGTAACTAAAAGGCCCATTTCCTGGCCAGGGTCCAATCCATCTGCCTCTACCAAACCATCTTCTACCTCTTCTCCATCCTCTTGGCATGAGCATCACCATTTGTGCATATGCAAAAAAATCTTATAAAGTTTATTGGGCAATTTTGGGTATAACCAGAGGCTAAAGCATCGAAAGCTTTTTTGTGAGTTAAGTAAAGGTGGTTAAAGATAGAGGTGCATTCCAAATTGTAAAGGGGAGAGAGTCGAGAAAAAAGAGTTCAGCGAAAGTTTAAGCCAACTTTGTTATTAAGATACACGTTTAAACCTTTAGGGAGAAGCTCGCTGGGTGCATTACTCAGTATAATATTTGCTAAAGCCAGAGTCTCGTCCAATACATCAGGTTTTTACAAAGTTTGCCTTAGATATGAGCGTTCGAAACTATTTTAATACCACCTATCAGGTGATCAAGCTCAATGAAAAAGACCCTACCGAAGTATTCATCCAGATCAGTCTTGAGGATTCTCATGGTGTTTTTCAAGTATTCGATGGTAGTACTTGTGAGTAGAAATACCTGTTACTGTTGTTCTTCACTCATCTCGAAGCAAAGATGTAGCCTATTAAGGGCTTACCAGAACCACCGAGGTCGCTCACGAGGGTGGAGGTGTTTAGTAGGAAGCCATGAGGTAGTATGCCTCCAATCCAGCTTACCCCAAGTTTTACTATTTGCATAATATCATCCCAAAATTTGGTTAGGCTATCATAATTACCGGACTTTGTATATAACATTACCAACTTTAAACTTTGTGCCACAAAAATAAGTAACTGGTATGATTGGCAGTAGGATGTTAAAAGGGTAAAGTTTTTAAGCAGAAAAATGTGCATATGCACATAAGGAGCAAATCTGGAGAGCCTATGAGGTATTTAAATAATTGGAGGCATTTTATGGAACTTCCATAGTTCCTCAAAGAAACCTAATAATGTAAATTTCTGGACATTTCAATTAGGTTAGGCTAACCTAATTCCATTCTTTTCAAACTTAACTGTATTCCTTGACGAATAGAAAAACATATAAACAATTATTAGGTTAGTCTACTCTGAAATTATTAGGGAAACCTAAGTAGAATATACAAAAGTATACATGGGGAAAAATCCCCGAGAAAGATGAAGCGGAGTCCATAGGAGAGGTGATGTAAATGAGGGTTAGGCTGGGTGAACTAAAGCCTGGAGAAGAAGGTGTGATCGTTGGTTTTGCAGATGGAGACCCAGTAACGATAAGGAGACTCATTGAGATGGGAATGACAAAAGGGGAGCGAGTCAAGATGATAAGAAGCGCCCCTCTCAAAGACCCTGTGGAGTTTGAAGTGAAGGGATACAACCTGTCATTGAAAAGAAAAGAGGCAAATACAATAATCGTGGAGGTGAAGAGATGATTCCCCTTGCCTTGGCTCCAGAAGGGAAAATTTTGAGAGTTGTTGGCATAAGGGGAGGTAGAGGAGTTGTGCGAAGGCTTGCAGACCTTGGTCTGTTTCCTGGTTCAACCACAAGGGTAATAAAATCCACTGGTGGAGGGCCAATTTTACTGGAGCTGAGAGGTTCAAAGATTGCCTTAGGCAGGGGAATAAGCATGAAAGTGTTTGTGGAGGTGCGAGAATGAAGATAAGGGTTGCACTTGCTGGAAATCCAAATGTTGGAAAATCAGTGGTCTTCAATAACTTAACTGGGGGACATCAACACATAGGAAACTGGCCCGGAAAGACAGTGGAAAAAGCAGAAGGAACGTTAAACTACAAGGGAAACGAAATATACGTCATAGACCTACCGGGCACTTACAGTCTAACGGCATACTCAGTGGAGGAATTGATCGCGAGAGATTACATAATTCAGGAGAAGCCAGACGTCGTGGTTAGTGTCGTTGATGCATCAAACTTGGAGAGAAACCTCTATCTCACACTGCAACTATTGGAACTTGGAGCAAACGTAATTATCGCCTTAAACAAGATGGATCTGGCCGAAAGGGAAAATACAAAAATAGACGTCAAAAAACTGGAAAAGATACTGGGAATTCCAGTAATACCCATGGTCGCCCCAAGAAAGGAAGGAATTAGGGAGCTGTTGGATGCTATAATAAAATACGCGGAGAACCCTGTAAAGAGAGAAATTGGGTATGATGAAAAAATAGAAAAATACATAGATGATGTCAGGAGGATAATAGACGGAAAAATTGAAGATCTAAACCCGAGATGGGTTGCAATCAAGATACTTGAAAACGACGATGAGGTTAAGAGAAGAATTGACAGGGATTTACTCTTAAGGTGCGAAGAAGTAAGAGAAAAGATGAGGAACGAAGTCGGTGACCCAGAAGTAGCACTTGCAGATGCAAGATACGAATTGATAAAGGAGATATGCAAAGACGTCATAATAAAAGAGAAAAAAGTTACGGTCTCGGATATCATAGACAGCGTTCTCCTCGACAAATACCTCGGAATACCAATATTCGTATCCGTGCTCTGGATGATTTTCCAGTTTGGCTTTATGGTATCAGCACCTTTCTGTGATTTCCTTGGAGACGGTTTTGCAGAAGTATCTTCCGCTCTCTCAGGAATTACGGGGGTTAGATGGCTCGATTACCTGCTCTTTGGAGACTACGGAGTGCTAAACGGAATCGGCATGGTCTTGAGCTTTGTCCCACTAATCTTTCTGCTGTACTTCGCATTATCCCTTGTTGAAGACTTTGGATACATGGCAAGAGCCGCATTCCTCATGGACAAAATAATGAGAAAATTGGGCCTCTCGGGAAGGGCAATAATTCCAATGATATTGGGATTTGGATGTAACGTGCCCGCAATTTATGCAACGAGAACAATACCTGACGAGAAGGATAGGCTTGTTGCAATATTAGTTAACCCATTGATGCTCTGCGGTGCAAGGCTGGTGTTCTTCGCCGCCATAGTTGATGCATTCTGGGGAGATAAAGCGGGGGATGTCCTTCTGTCGCTTTATCTATTGGGGATAGTGCTTGCTTTCCTCGTGGCAATTGCCCTCAGAAAAACAGTGTTGAAAGGAAGAGCATCTCCATTTATCTTGGAACTCCCGCCATATCAGATGCCAGTTCCAGGGGTGTCCCTACTTAAGGCATGGGAAAGAGGAAAGCTGTTTTTCACAAAAGCGGGAAAGGTAATACTGCCAGGAATACTACTGCTTGGAATATTGCTTATAGCAAGCACCAACCTTACATACACTGAGAATGCAGAGGGGAGTTTGGCAGCAGCCCTCGGAAAGGCACTTCTTCCATTGGTTAAGCCACTTGGATGGGACTGGAGACTGCTCGTAGCAGCATTGTTTGGAATTGTAGCAAAGGAGATTGTCCTCGGGGCCTCTGCTTTGCTTTATGGGGTATCGGAGGAGACAATAGCAGCGAAGATGGCTACCATGTATACACCTTTGCAGATGTATTCATACTTGGTCTTCATCTTGATTTACGTCCCCTGCATAGTGACCATCGGAGCTATAAAGCAGGAGGCAGGAACGAAATGGGCAGCGTTTACCGTAATTTATGAGATTTTGCTTGCATACATAATGGCATGGCTTGTCTTAGGATTTGGACATCTGATGGGGGTGATATAAATGAAGAAGCTAAAAATAGGAACGAATGAAAGCATCTATATCTTTATAATATCCCTACTTTACTTGGTGTACGGAGTGCTTCAGTTTTACAATGGAATGACAGGATGGGTATCCCATCTGGGAGGAACTTTACAAATAGGGGTTCCAGTGCTGGGGACATACATACCCTTTGCATTTCCCAGCATCTTTTCAGGTCTGGCGCTTTTCACGGTAGGGACTTTACTGCTGAAAGGGGTTTATATGTGGCATCAAGGCGACAAAAAATACTATGGATATGTGTTTGTTGGCTGGGCCATGGCAATGCTCCTGATGGCACTAAACATCCTAGTAATGGTCGCGGACATCTTAGATACTTATTATCCCCTCGTGTGGGGAGGAGAAGTAGAGGAAGGATGGTCATTGGCAGGGGATGCATGGGGAATTGCACCGCACTTAGTCTTTGGCTTACTGCTTGTCCTATTCTATCCAAAGATGAAGGGCTTCCTAGAGGAGCTTTCCCCGATGAAGTATAGCCTGCCCAAGGGGGTGGAAGAGTGAATGGAGGCAGTAAAGTTGTAATACTTAGCTTGCTCGTAGTGTTAGTGGCATCTCTACCGGCGGAAGCTCACATGCCGGGGGCATCTCCCCCACCCAAATTTGAATTGGAACCGATTGTGATTGATGACGGGGGAAAGATAATAAACATAACACTAGAGGAAGTTGGGAGCTATCACAACGAATGGGCAAAAGAAATGAGAATAAAGATGCTGAAGAAGCAGGGAAAAACAGATGAGGAAATAAAGGCAATAATAGAGAAGGAGTTTGCAAACGCAACTGGAATATGTCCCTGCGTTGTAATTTCATTCCGAGCGGCACTTCTGGGAATAAAAAAGCTCTGGGGGGACGAGATACCGAAAAGAGATGACATAAAGATAATCAGCAATTTACCAACACCGGGCTCATGCCAATGTTTCCAGTACATAACTGGAAACGCCCCAAAGATGAAACCAGCCCCTCGGACCAAAGGTGAGTTCCACATAATCTTGCCAAATGGAACAGAGATAAAGAACATGAGCCCTAAGAACTTAAAAAAGGTTGGAATAAGCAACAACGCCAGCTACTACCACTTTACTATCTGCCGAAAATCCACAGGCGAGTGCTTCACAGTTGACGTCAAAGACGATGTGTTCCCAGAGGATTACTTTGTTCTGAGAAAGAAGGTGAAGTATGGAGTGCCAGAGAAGGCGAGCAAAGAAGAAGTGGATAAATTCAGAAAGGAATGGGAAAGCATCAGAAATGCTTTCCTAACGAAACCTGACTGGGAGTTATTCGAGGAAATTGAAAAGCCAGAACCTGAGAGAAACATAAGGGGTGCGGTTACATTTCTATCCATACTTGTAGGGTGTATTATACTTGGAGTTATATGGCGCTATAAGAGGGGAAATCTCTGAGAAAATTGGTGAATGTGGAGATTTTTTCTTTTTTACTGTGGTGAGAAATAAGGTGAGAAAATGAGAATTGAGTGGATAAAGACACATCACCAGGCACTGGCACCGTTTAACAGGTTTAAAGAAAGAGCGCACACGAAGGCAACAAAGCTGTTCGCAAACAAGAAGGGAGCGTTATATATACACATCCCCTTCTGTGTGGGAAGGTGCAGGTTCTGCATCCTCTATCGCGAATGTCCAAACGTGCCGTATAAGCACTTTGTCAGTGCACTCATCAGGGAGATGAGAAAATACAGGAGCTTCCGGCCGGAGGTGGTTTATTTTGGAGGAGGAACACCGACGCTCCTGCCGACTGCGGAGCTCGGCAGAATCCTCGATTCCATTGAGAAGAGGGGAAGAATAAAGGAGATAACCATCGAAACCACGGTGAGCGAATTCGATGAGAAAAAAGCCGAGGAAATGGCATCCCTTGGTATCAACAGGATAAGCTTCGGAGTTCAGAGCTTCAACAACAAGAAGAGAGAGCTCCTCGGGAGGAGATCCCCCGAGAGTGAGGTTATCGAAAAGCTCAAGCTGGCGAGAAAACACTTTGAAATAGTTTCCATCGATCTCCTTTATGACCTCCCATATGGCAATACCCTGCAAGAAGATGTGAAAAAAGCGGTAGAGCTTAATGTTGACGGGTTATCCATTTATCCCCTCGTCTATAACACCACCATGCAATCGTATCCACACCCAAATGTAGAAGAGAACGAGCAGAACTTCTTAGAAGCCTATAATTATCTAACGGAGCGCGGTTACAAACATATTTCAATAAACCACTTCTCTAACGGGAAGGATAAATTTCTCTACTCTGAGTATTTCACGCACCTAGGAATGCCCCTCCTCGGAATCGGTCCAGGAGCTGGAGGTCACATTAAGAATTATGAAACATTTCACCCGCCGGGGGTGAAAAGATATATAATGGATCCTTACAGGGTCAATGTTTTTTCAATGCCCGAAGAAGTGTTCTGCGGAGTTAGGGTTATTGCATCAATGCTAAAGGGAAATGTAAAAATTCTTCCGGGGAACTTTGCAGCATCCCTCCAAGTCGCACTTAACGAGGGATGGATCGGGCTTAAAGGTAAAAACATGACACTACTACCTAAAGGCCTGTTCTGGGCAAACACGCTTGTTTACTTAATGAGTCTTGATTTTCTCCGCTCTTACATCTCATTAACTGGCAAAACAAGAGGTGATGAAAAACGGAGGTTGTGGATGCTAGAGGGTTAGAGCCAAGAGAAAGGCAGGAAAAAGTAAGGAAAGCAAGTATAAAGCTGAAAAGCGGCGGAGTGATGGAAATAGTCTCAGACGACCTCAGAGCATCCAGCTGGTCCCCAAGATTGTGAAAGTACTCCATGATCACCCGAGGTTTTTCTTGTTTTCTGTGGTTAATGATTTTCTCTTCAAAAAATCAAAGAGATCATTAAGGATAATATGTGTAAGGACAGAGACTGGTCCTTCCTTTTTCTTTTGAAAGCCTTGGGGTGGGGATGCAGTGATTCTAAAATCGGCATTCGAATAGAAACCCTTTTAAACTCTTGAACGTAGTAGGGCCTTGAAGAGGCCACCGTCAGATACCCTCTCCAAAGGGTTTATCGTGTCCCTCCTCGTTGGGAGGGATGACGCTGTTAAGCGTCCCTTCAAAAACCGCCTTCGAGCGATAACCCCGAGCCGCTCTGCGCGGTAGGGGTAATGGGCCTAAGACCGGGCCTGCGGGCTGAGCCGAAACCGGCAACGGGAGTAGGAGATGAGCCCGCAAACCTCCCCGTCACTGGCGAGGGAGTTAAGCCGAACCCTCGCCCTTAAGGGCGGGGAGGAGGTCAGTTTTGACCAAATCTAACGCAAAAATAAAAATTTCAGAGGAAAGAATTCACCACTCCCACCAGTAACCCCACCAGGGGTGGTAGTATGGATAGTAATTCCTAAGCCATGCATAATATCCCCATGGTCCTCTAAAGAGCCACCAGCACGCTCCTCTTCCAAAAACCCATCCAGGCCTCAGCCATGGCGGGAGCCAGCTGAATGGGCCCCTTCCAGGCCAGGGCTTCCACCAATACCAGCCCCAACCCCACGGCATCACCACCACCTCCAAGGGGCATTCTTTGGGACGAAAAACGGGCAGGCGGGATCATCGGCGTGAACAGCTAAATTCCAAAATTCACACTTGCCATCCTTATAGTGGATGCAATCCTTATGCCTTGGTGGCTCTGGTATTGGTGGCCTTGCTGGTATTGGGAATGGAGGATAATAAGCTTGTGGCTGAGGAGCGGGTGGGTAATATGGCGGAGCTTGAGATTGTTGAGGTGGATAGGGTGCCTGGAAAGGTTGTGGGTATTCAGGTAATTGTGGAGCTTCGCCTTTGCTTATCTTTTCAACAGCTTCTTTTATTGGGGTTCCCGGTGGAAATGTGTAAACCTTAATTCCTGCAGCTTGCAGAGTAGCCATTGCGTTTGGGCCAAGTTGAGGGGCAACCACTGCATCAACCCCTTCCTTAATGAGCATTTGCACAACTATTGGACTTGCCCCACTTGGAACATTCATAGCTTCGTTTTTGATAATTCTAACGTCTTTAATCTCTCCATTCTCTATATCAACAATTGTGAACACAGGAGCCCTCGCAAAGACTATTGAAATTGTGTCTTCTAATCCCCCACTTCTTGAACTCGGTACTGCGATTCTCATGACATCACCCCATTATGTGCATATGCAAAAAAGTTTAAAAACTTTGTTGGACAAATTTGAGTATAACCAAAGGTTAAAATCCAGAAAAGCCAATAATAGATGGATTAAAAACTCTTTTAGAGGTTAAAAAGGCAATAACTGGAAAATAGAAAGGAGAAACATTTGGGAATGTGTAAATGAGTAGCTATATTGAATATAGAGCTCTCTATATAGATATTAGTTTGAATATATTCTATTGCGACAATCTTTATATTTTTGTGTTAAAATAAGAAAGATTGGTGATACCTTATGAAAAAGTTTGTCGGCCTCGTGTTGGTGTTTGTATTGGCTCTCGGACTTGTAGCTAGTGGATGCATAAGCCAAGAACAAGGAGAAAAAACGATTACTAAAACCGTTACAAATACCAAAACAATCACTGAGACCACAACTAAAACCAAACAAGCTCCCCAGCAACAGATAATTATACGTACCACTGGTGCGACCTTTCCAATGTACCAAATTCAGAAATGGATTGAAATCTACCAGAAGCTTAATCCGAATGTTAAAATTGAATACGAAGGTGGTGGAAGTGGACATGGTCAAGAGGCTTTTCTAAAAAGACTCACAGACATTGGAAGAAGTGATCCGCCGGTTAAAGAATCAACTTGGAAAAAGTTCCTTGAAGCTGGAGACCAACCACTTCAGTTTCCAGAAGTTGTTGGAGCTGTCGTCGTTGTTTTCAACGTGCCTAGTGTTAATGAGCTGAAGCTCAGCAGGGATGTTCTCGCAAAGATATTCCTTGGTGAAATCGAGTATTGGGATGACCCCGCAATAAAGAAGCTCAACCCAAATGCAAACCTCCCCCACGAAAAGATAATCGTTATTCACAGAAGTGATTCAAGCGGAACAACTGCCATATTTACCACATACCTCAGCCTGATAAGCAAGGAGTGGGCGGAAAAGGTTGGTGCCGGTAAAGTTGTAGATTGGCCAGTGGACAAGATGGGAAGGGGAATTGGTGGAAAAGGTAATTCAGGTGTTGTTGCGGCTCTAAAGCAAACAAAATATAGCATAGCATATACAGAGCTGTCTTACGCAATAAATGAAAATCTTCCCGTTGTAGCCTTGGAAAACAAAGCTGGAAAATTCGTTAAACCAACAGAGGAGACGATTAAAGCCGCAGTTGCGAATGTTAAAGCTTTCATTCCAGATCCAACAGAGGGCTACAAGGAAGATCTTAAGCAGTTATTGGATGCACCAGGGGAGAACTCATATCCAATTGTTGCATTCACACATCTCCTTGTCTGGCAGAACAAGGGTGGAAAGCACTACAGCCCGGAGAAAGCTAGAGCAATCAAAGAGTTCCTCAGGTGGGTTCTTACAGAAGGACAAAAGCCAGAAAACATTGCACCCGGATATGTTGGACTACCAAAGGAAGTTGCTGAGATAGGTCTCAGGGCCGTTGAGATGGTTCAAGAAGGCTGATCTTTTCTTTTCCTTATATAGTGGTGATGGATATGAAAATCGGGGTAAACTCCTATATAATCAAGGAGATTTCAGGAAAGGGATTTTCTATTGACGAACTACCAATTGATGTTGTTGAGCTCGGCTTTGAGAATGTTGGGGTTCTAACTGAGAAAGGCATAGACTGGGAAATCCTTCATGACCTCCTAACTCTTGATGTTGATTTCACCATTTATGGTCTGTGTTCGGATGGAAGGAACGTCAGCGTTGACCTCGGTGTAAATTCAAGAAAGAATGTAGAGATTATGGAAAATGTTTTTAAGATAGCCCAGATGCTTGATGCAAAATACGTCGTTGTTCATGGTGGTGATATTAAGGATAAGTACCACAAAGCGTTTATAAACACAAGGAAACAGATGATGGAGCTTTCTGCAGTAGCTGAGGAGTATGGGGTCAAGCTGGTCATTGAAAACTTAACGGACAACAGGGTTGGCGCTTTTCCACATGAGTTAATTCCATTTCTTGACGTGTGCTTTGATATAGGACATGCGTTTATAACATCACTTAAATATGGATTCAGCATGGAAGAGTACCTACTCCTGCCCGGAATAGAGCATGTCCATCTTCACGACAACAACGGGGCAAGGGATGAGCACAAGGCTCTAGGTGAAGGATGCATCAAGTTTGACAGTTTAATTCCAAAAATACTGTCCTTGAAGCCAAAGAACGTGATCTGGGAGATAAGGAACTACTGGAGCAAGGAAAATGTTTTGAAGAGCATCCTTTCGGTTAAGAGGGTTAAGTATGTGGAGGTAGGCCTCCCAATAAAAGCCAGCAGGGTGGTATGATGAGGTTTGTCCATGTAACCGACATCCACGCCGTTACAACTGCCGAAGAGTGCGGGGCAATCTACGGTGTGAGCGTTGATCCGAAAAGGTTATTTCTGGGAGTGGCAAGAAAAATTATCTCCCTGAGACCGGAATTTGTAGCGGTAACGGGAGACATAGCGGCGATGGCTGAAAAAAGTTATGTCGATCGGGTGTTGTGCTGGTACCTAACGTTTAAAGAATTTTTCATAAAACCACTTGAGAGGAACGGGATAAAGGTCTTCACAATTCCAGGTAACCACGACATCAACAAGGCATTTGGATTGGATGTATATAGGATGATATTTGGGGAAGAGAACTACTACGTTGATTTCAATGGAACGAGGTTAATCTTTGTAACCCCCAAGATTAAGGCAAGAAAGTGCAAGCCAAGTGATGAGCTGTTGGAGTGGCTCAGTAAAATAATAAAACCCAACTCTCTCCTCTTTTCCCATTACCCCCTCTCTTTATGGAAGAGGAAGGAAGACGTCATTGGAATATTAGATGGAGAGATTAATGGTTTCTTTAGCGGCCACCTCCACAGAATGAGCTTACCCTTAGGTGGGGATTTCCCGAGGTGCAAACTGCTTCCCTTTCAGGAAGCTGGTGGAATAGGTGGGGAGATGAAGGAACCATAAGGATTGTTAGGGTTGGAAAAAGTAACGTTGAAAGTAAAATGATACTACTGAATGACACTACTGGGTGAGGTAAATGAAGGTTGATCTGAAGCACATCTTGCTTCCCTTTGTAGGTTTTGTTTTAGGCCTTTTTGTCCTTATGCTTCTGGTTTATTTCTATAATTCAATGCCAATATTTCACAGGGAAGGACTTGACATCTATCTAAAAAACGTCTGGAAAGCCCCAGAAGAGCCGAGTAGAGAACATTACGGTGTATTGGCGGCGATATGGGGAAGCATCTATACGTCAGTGATAGCAATATTGATAACCCTGCCGCTTTCCTTGGCTTACTCGGTTTTTGTTGTTGATTATGCTCCAAAGAGGATTAAAACCTGGCTGATAATCCTTTCGGATGTTATGGCGGGTTTGCCAACAATAATCTATGGAATATGGGGAGTTTTTGTTCTTGTTCCCCTTTTAAAAAAGATTGTTATGCAACCTTTACACGATCACCTGTCTTTTCTGCCCCTGTTTTCTTATCCCCCGATAACGGGATTCAGCTACCTCTCCGCAGGTATTCTGCTCGGAATAATGGTAACTCCATTTGCCTCAGCCATAATAAGGGAGGCATACCAGATGATTCCGTTCACATATCGTGAAGCAATTTACAGCCTTGGTGCAACCAGACTTGAGGCGACAAAAATCTTACTTGGCTATGTAAAGCCAGCTATTTACTCAGGCATAATTTTAGCATTTGGGAGGGCTATTGGGGAGACCGCGGCGGTCAGCCTGGTTATAGGGAACACCTTCAACTTGAGCCTGGCTTTATTCGCTCCTGGCTACACGATATCCTCATTGATAGCAAACCAGTTTGGAAATGCCTTCATATACGAGTACATGACCTCAGCTCTGTTTGCCGCTGGTTTAGTTCTGTTTGCAATAGGTCTGGTTGTTAATTTGGCGGGGATTTACCTCTTGAGGAGGTGGGAGGCAAATGTCAGGCTATAACGTCAGAAAGCTCAAAGAAAAGCTGTTCCTGTTCCTTATTGGCGCTTTAACCGTGCTAATGTTCTTTCCCCTCTTTCACATAATTTACAGCGTGTTTAAGAATGGTATCCATGTAATCTTGAATAGGGGGGCAACATTCATAACCGGAACGCTCTCCGATGGTGGGATAGGACCAGCTATTATTGGAACGTTTATTTTAGTTTTTCTAGCCTCTCTCATTGGTCTCCCAGTTGCTTTCCTCGTGGGAATTTATGCCTACGAGTATCCAGAGAGTACGCTCGGAAAGGCAACTAAGTCTCTGCTCCAGATAATGCTTGAATTTCCGACGATACTTGTAGGAGTCTTCGTCATGCAGATTTTGGTTGTCCCAATGGGCACGTACTCAGCTCTTGCTGGGGCACTGGCACTGGCGATAATAATGATGCCCTATGTTGCAGTTTACACGCATGAAGCAATGAGACAAATTCCGTTCGCATATAGAGAGGCAGCTTTCTCCCTTGGACTCACAAGGGTAAAGGCGGTTTTCAGGGTTTTAGTACCAATGGCAAAGAGAGGAATTTTAACTGGTGTCCTCATAGGAATTGCGAAGGTAGCTGGTGAAACAGCTCCCCTCCTTTTCACAGTTGGTGGCTCATACCAGACGTATCAGATTGGAATCACAAAACCTGTAGGGGCGATTCCTCTACTCATATATACCCTAATTCAGAGCCCCGCAAAGGAGTACCACGAGATGGCATGGGGAGCATCGCTGATTCTACTTTTAATATTCCTTGGGATATTCATCCCGGTAAGGCTCAGTCTTAGGGAGGTGAAGCTATGATCGAGCTTGTCCTTGAAACTAAGGATCTGAAGGTTTACTATGGTAAAAACATGGTGATCAAAGATGTGAACTTGAAAGTTCCAAAAAATGTGGTCTTTGCTCTGATGGGGCCGAGTGGCTGTGGAAAATCTACCATGCTCAGAACATTCAACAGGCTTCTTGAGCTCAACAGCGAAGCGAGAGTGGAAGGGGAGGTTAGAATCTTTGGAAGGAACATCTACGCTCCAGATGTTGATCCGATTGAAGTTAGGAGAGAAGTTGGCATGGTTTTTCAGTATCCCAACCCTTTTCCCCATCTAACGATTTACGATAATGTTGCCATAGGACTGAAGCTCAATAGGCTTGTGAGGTCAAAAGAAGAGCTAGACAAGAGGGTTAAATGGGCGCTGAAGAAGGCGGCGTTGTGGGATGAGGTGAAGGATAGGCTTGATGATTATCCCTCAAACCTAAGTGGTGGGCAGAGGCAGAGGTTGGTAATCGCGAGGACTCTTGCAATGAAGCCAAAGATTCTACTGATGGATGAGCCGACGGCAAACATAGACCCCGTTGGAACGAAGAAGATAGAAGAGCTATTGTTTGAACTCAAAAAGGAATACACGATAATTTTAGTTACCCATTCTCCAGCACAAGCTGCCCGTGTGAGTGATTATGTTGCTTTCCTTTACCTTGGCGAGCTGATAGAGGTTGGTCCTACAAAGAGGGTGTTTGAAAATCCTGAACATGAGCTTACCGAACAGTATGTTACGGGGGCGTTAGGATGAGAAAGTTGTTGGATTTGGGATTAAAGCAGATTGAGAAGCTACTCCAAGAGATGGGAAGCACGGTTTTGGAGTGCATTGACTCCCTCGAAAATATCTTAGAGGGTGGGAGTGATAGCATAGAGGACAAGTCAAGCAAGCTTCACATCCTCAGGGATGAGCTTGTTGAGATAGCAACCGAACTGCTCATAAGGTATCAGCCAATGGCGTCTGATCTCAGATACATCCAGGCATCGATAGATGTCAGTTACGACCTGTATAGGATCTCAAGATATGCCATGGAGATAGAGGGGACACTGAAAATAACCGGTGCCAGCTGTGAGTTTGAGAAGTCAAAACAGGCACTCAGGATTGTCAGGGAAATGATTGAGCTTGCACTCAGAGCGTTTCTCGAAAGAGATGAGGTATCTACCGGAAGGCTTTTAGAATTGGACAAAAAGGTGGATGAGCTTTATATAACCAGCATAGAGGAGCTCAAGGAAGATTTGGATATTTGTAAGGCCGTTGAGGCTTTGATACTCAGGCACCTTGAGAGGATGAGCGACCATGCAAAGTACATTGGAGGATCGGCAATTTACGTGATGGAGGGGAGGCGAATTTAATCTTAATAAAATAACCTTTTTGAGTTTTCTCAGCCTCTGGAAATCTGTTTATAACTCCTTTAATCGTTTTTTTTTTCTATGTCTTCTTCGACGTTCTCTGAAATCCACTCATGTCCCGGGAGCAGAAGTTTTATCTTGGGGTGTTGAGCCTTCTCAAGGAGTTGAAGTATTCTCCCAAGCTCCCAGAGTCGTAAATGTTTGATATAACACTATTTGCAAAAAGAGTATCTCCTGAAAACAGTATCTTCTTTCTCGGCTCGTAGATATACATGCTCCCAGAGGTATGTCTTGGCGTGTAAATTATCTTCAAAAACCATCTTCTTCATCGATGACATTTTCATGGTTCATCTGGAGATGAACTTCGTAGCCAATTACCTTCTTGTCCATGTGTCTTGCAGTGGATAACTTCATCCTCTCCACAGACTATCTTTACTTTTTTCTTTTGAGAGCCTTGGGGCGAGGGATGCAGAGAGTCAGTGTAATGGCATTGAAAAAGCCCCATACCCCTCAAAGGGGTTTCACATTACCTTCTGCTCTCAGAGGGTTGACGCTGTAAAGCGTCCTTTTAAGACCTCCCTTAAGTGGTTGAAATCATTGGAGTGACCTCTAAGCGATAACCCCGAACCTATTGGGGAGTAATGGGCTCGCAAACCTTCCCGCCACTGGCGAGGGGCTGAAACCCTCGCAAAGGGGAGGAGGTTAGGAGTACGAGGGATCTAAGTTTAGCACTTCAAAGGGCTATTGAAAGCTTTGAAGAGCTTTGGAAGCAAGTTGAAGAGAAGAAGTCAAAGCATACTTGAATCTTCAGTCTTATTTTTTTGTTTTGTTCAAACTTCATAAATCTATTCGAAACCTTTATACACCATTAGGTTTACCTAATTTTGGTGAAAGTCAATGATGGCATTTGGTCCTGTTCCATCTCGCAGATTGGGAAAAAGCTTGGGCATAAACAACATTCCAGACAAAGTATGCTCATATGCTTGTGTTTACTGCCAAATTGGGAGGACAATTAAGATGGAAATTGAAAGGAGGGCATTTTATAACCCAGAGCTAATCCTCAAGGAAGTTAAAGAAAAAGTTGAGAAAGCCAGAGCAAAAGGAGAGCACGTTGATTACGTCACATTCGTTCCAGATGGCGAACCAACTTTGGACATTAACCTTGGAAAGGAAGCTGAGCTGTTGAAAGAACTTGGAATACCTTTGGCAATTCTAACGAACTCCTCCCTAATCTGGAGGGAGGATGTTAGGGAAGATTTAATGAAGTTTGATTTTGTCTCCCTAAAGCTTGATGCTGTAAGTGAGAAACTATGGAGAAAAATTGACAGACCTCATAAAAGCTTAAAGGTTGATGAAATCCTTGATGGAATGCTCAAATTTAGAAAAGAGTTCAAAGGAAAACTCGTAACAGAGACTATGCTCATCGACGGAGTTGATTATGGAGACGAATTCGAGAAGATTGCTGAGTTTTTGAAGGAGCTTGAACCAGATATAGCTTACATAGCTATCCCAACGAGGCCTCCAGCAGAGAGATGGGTTAAGCCAGCTAATGAGGAGACGATAAACAGGGCGTTTCAGATTTTTGCCAAGGCTTTAGGAAGTGATAGAGTGGAGTACCTCATTGGCTATGAGGGGAATGCATTCGCTTTTACAGGAAATGTTGAGGAAGATTTACTGAGCATAACAGCTGTCCACCCGATGAGAGAAGATGCCGTTGAAGACTTTCTCAAAAAGGCCGATGCAGATTGGAGTGTTGTTGAGAGACTTTTAAAGGAAGGAAAGATTATTGAGCTTGAATATGAAGGCAGAAAGTTTTACATGAGGAAGCTCAAGAGCAGAAATCTTTAATTATGTTCTATCTGAGATACATAATCTGGAAGGTGATGTCCTCTGATAGCCCTCATATCATTCCTGTTGGTTGTTCTTATTTCAATCATAATTGTTAGAATTGGAGCGGTTGCATTAGAGATGACTGGGCTCTCAAGAGATGTTGCAGCTTTTCAGGCTCAGTCTGCTTTTTCTGGAACTGGCTTTACTACTTCGGAGTCGGAATATGTTGTTTCGCATCCAATACGAAGAAAGATAATTAGAATTCTAATTTTTCTGGGCAGTGCAGGAATAACTTCGGCTATAGCAACTCTTGTGTTGACATTCATTGGCAAGAGTGCTGAGGAGGTTAAACAGAATTTTGTTATACTTTTGAGTGGTTTATTAGCTTTGTATCTTTTTGTGAGGTCTAAATGGATAGATAAAATGATGAGAAAGGTGATTCGGAGACTTCTTAATAGATTCTTCCCTTCACTTAAAATCTATGACTATAATCAGCTTCTGGGTATAAGTCGAGGGTATTCAATTGGTCAGATAAAAGTTAGAAAAAGCAGCTGGCTTGCAAATAAAACTTTGAGGGAACTGCAATTGGATAAAGAAGGTGTTCTCGTTCTTGGAATTTACAGAAAAGTTGGAGGAAAAGAAGTTTATCTTGGTGCTCCAAGTGGTGATACGAAGATTTTTCCTGGAGATTTGGTTGTTCTTTATGGACCAGAGGATGTCATATTGAATCTCTCAAAGAGAGTTAAAGGAATCAAGGGTAAGATTGAGCATGAAGAGGCAGTCGAAAAAGCAAAAATTAGAGCAATGCAAGAGGAAATGGAGCTTAAGGGTGAGTAATGATGTGTGAATATGTATATGAGAATGGTCAGAAATGCAGGACAAAGCCCCTTAAAGGCTCCAATTTCTGCTCACTTCATATTCCTTATGATGAGGGCGAGCTCTTATATGGGGAGAAAATCAAAGAGATAAAGAAAAAAGCTTTCCTCAAAAAAATAAGGAGAGGGATTACCTATTTTGAGGGCGTTTATCTTTATGATGTTCGGATTTCAGACCTTAAAAGCGAGCAGACGATAGTCTTTAAGAATTCAAAAATAAAAACCCTCATAATAGACAATTCAGACATCGGTGGACTTACTATCTATGGTTCATCAATTGAAAGGGTAATCATACTTGAAACCTCTTTAAAAACTCTTATGGTGGCAAAATCTACAATATTCGGGGTTAACGTGCTTAGAATTAATTTTTCTGGATCTCTTTATCTTAAAAACAGTGAAATCAGATATATAATGATGAATTCTTTCCATTATGTCCGGGGTAAGGAGATACCAAGTGAGGAAGAATACGGGGAAAGAAGCAAAGCCTATGGGAGAATTGAGCTCACCAATTTAAGTGGTGTTAGGAGGATTGGAATTAACTCAAGATACCCCCTTTTAAAACGAATTCTTGAGGAGCATGGAATTAAAATTAATGAAACTTCAAGGAAGCATGCTAAAGCTGAGATACTTGTATTAAGGGGAGTTCACTTTGATGAGAATCCACGATTTAAACGACAGGTCAGGATTTTAATTAGAGGATTTGATGGGCAGATGTTAATGGAGAACCTTGAGATTCCAGGTCATGTCCAAGTAACTCAAAGTAAGATTAAGTTACCGGAGTTCGTTCACGTCAAAATTCTGAACAATATAATTTTTCGGAAAGTCCGCTTCTACAGTGATGTCACTTGGAATCTAACTGTTCTACCTAATCTTGTGGCGGAGTTGGATGTTGAAGGCTTTATACTTCTGGAGGAGTGTCAATTTAATAATCCTCATATTGAGGAAATTTTCTATCGGTTAGCCAGAACTTCATGGGAAAAGGGAGGAGATAAAGATAAGGCTGATGAATATTATTATAAGGAGATGGTTGCAAAGAGAAAGCAACGCATGATGGCATACAGAAAAGGAAAAAGAAAAATTTTTCTGCTCGAACCTTATGTTGAGTTGCTTCTGGCTGATTTAACATGCAAATATGGAACCACTTGGAAGAGACCAATTGTAATCTGGATTATCACCGTGAATATAATATTCCCGATACTCTTTTACATTACAAAAAGTGTTGAGGGAAGTGGAGTTCCTTTGAAGTCTTTTTTGGATTATGTGTACTTCAGCATGGTTACTGCAACAACACTTGGTTATGGAGATCTGCATCCGGTTGGAATTGGAAGAGTTCTGGCTTCTGGTGAAGCTATATTTGGAATGTTCATGTGGGCGGTGCTGTTAACAGTTTTTGCAAGGAGATATATGAGGTGAAAAAATGAGGATAGGTTTAATAGTAAACCCGATAGCTGGAATGGGAGGAAAAGTTGCCTTAAAAGGCACGGATGGAGTTGTCGAAGAAGCGATAAGAAGAGGAGCTAAGCCGATAGCATTAGATTTGGCTAAGCTCTTTTTAAGTGAGCTTTCACATTGCGGTGAATCTAAGGACATAGAATTCTTCACAGGCCCTAAAGAGCTTGGTGAATATGCCCTCAGAGGATTTAATTTTTCTTATCAGGTCCTCAAGCACAGAGAAATTGGTTATAAGGAGATTTTTGGAGTTAGGATTCCTGACACCACAGGTGAAGACACAAAAACTTTAGCAAAGTTGATGGCAGATAAAGTTGATATTTTGATTTTTGCAGGGGGAGATGGAACTGCGAGGGATGTATATTCGGCAGTTAATAGGAAAGTCCCAATCCTTGGAATTCCAACGGGAGTAAAGATGTTTTCAGGAGTTTTTGCTTCATCTCCAGAAGATGCTGCTAAGCTGTTAGTTGAATTCCTTAAAGGAAATGCTCGAATTGTTGAACGTGAAATTTTAGATTTGGATGAAAACGCTTACAGACATGATGAGATAAAAGCCAAGCTTTATGGCACAGCACTAACTCCTTATCTTGAAACCTTAGTTCAGGGCTCCAAAGAGCCAACAAACGTTGATGAAAGTGAGGAGCTTGAAGTTTTGGCTGAAGCTATTGTTGAAGAGCTGGAAGATGGAATCTACTTCTTGGGAGCAGGTTCAACAATAAAGAGGATTAAGGATAAGCTTGGCATTGATGGAACTCTTTTGGGGGTTGACCTCGTTGAAATTAAAGACGGGAGGGCTAAGCTTTTGGTCAAAGATGCTCAAGAAAGGGATTTGCTGAAGTTCATTGATAAAAACCCAAAAATAATTGTCACAGTTGTGGGGGGTGTTAATTTTCTCTTTGGAAGGGGCAACCAGCAGTTCTCTGCAGATGTTCTTAGGCACATTCCAAAGGAAAACATCATTGTCGTTGCAACTCCATCAAAAGTAGAAAAGCCAATAAGGGTGTATACAGGTGACAGGGAAGTTGACAAAAGATTTAGGGGATATATTAGGGTCAGGATAGGTCCATGGAAAGAACGAATTGTAAAAGTTCTGTAATCCTCCCTCCAAAAGATGAATGTACCGATATCCGTTTATATCATGAAGTGCATAGTTAAAATGGTGATCTGTGTGAAATATAGCAAACTTGCTGTTGAACTGCTTAAAGGAGTGGAGCAGATAATCTATTATGATCCGGTTTATCACGGCAGAACACTGAAGATATTTGGTATTGATAATGATCCAACAAAAATGATAAAGTACTTGGCAGATAAATACCTTGAAAAGGATTATGGAATAGTAATCTTTGATACTACAGGTGATTATCCAAAGGAAGGCTTTGAGAGCATAATAAAAATTGAAGATGGAAAACCCACTGGTCTTGACCCAATAAAAATGGCTAAGGAAGGAATAATAGATGATCCATATACGGCAGTAACAATAGTTCAAACAATCTATGAGCTGGACAGGAGTCTAACGGAAAAGCTTTATGCTGATGTTTTGTTCGGCAAAATTGAGAGTGTGCCTCAAGCAGCATCAGCTGAAGAGAAATATGCAGAGGTTATTAAGGAAAGTTATACCTCTCTTGATGAGACTTTCTTTCAGGGAAGCACTCCCAATTTTGGAAATTCCATTCTTGTAGATCTCAGTGATGCACACAGCATCACAATTGTTGGTATGGCATTTCTTATTGTTGCGGCAGTTGTAAGGAAAAGGAGGCACATTTTCATAGGTTTGGATGATGCGGCAGTTTTGGCGTACACCCCTGCTGGAAGCGCTGCTATCCCGCTCTTAACTCAGCCAATGAGAGGAAGGGCAACGGCACTGGCAACAAGATATGCTATTGAGTCAATCCTCAACATCTCAGGGCCAACGCTTATGCTGTATACCGATCCAGATATTCAGAGTCTAATATATGAGTCAAATGGTGTTCCCCCAGGTGCCATGAGGAAACGAGTTTTGAAAGGCAAAGGAGCATTTATCTGGAGAACTCCAGAAACAATAAATGTTGAAGATGGTGATCTTTTAGTATAGCTCTTTAATTTTCAACTAAAAATGGGGATTAGAACAAGGCCCCATACTTATAGAAAATGTGACATGTTCCTTCATATGAAACCATACACGGTCCAACTGGATTTCTTGGAGTGCAGGTCTTTCCAAAGTGAGGACATTGGGGGGGTAACGCTAATCCGCGGAGTATTGCGCCGCAAAGGCACCCTTTCTCCAAGTCAGGCAACTTAGGAACTTCAACGTCATAATAAGTTCTTATTTCCAGGTTTTTGTATTCATCTTTAAGCTCAAGCCCGCTCTTTGGAATCACTCCTAAGGCTCTCCATTTTGCATCTACAACTTCAAAGAACTTATTTATCAACTTTTGGGCTTCAACATTTCCTTCATATTTTACGGCTCTCGTGTATTCGTTCTCTATTTTTACCTCCCCCTTCCTTATCATTCTCAGAAGCATTAAGATTCCCATCAACACGTCAACGGGTTCAAAGCCAGCAATAACTTGGGGGATTCCATACTCCTTCGTAATGTACTCCCAGCCCTTAACTCCTATTATTGTGGAAACATGACCGGGGGTAATGAGTCCGTTGAAGGCTGTTCCCTGCTTTACGAGAGCTTCAACAGCGGGAGGTGTTAATCGGTGGACAGAATAAATCTTAAAGTTCTCCACATTTTCCTCGACAGCTGCATTAAGCATTCCAGCAGTTGGAGCAGTTGTGGTCTCAAAGCCCGGAGAGAAATGAACAACCAGTTTGTCTGGATTGTTTTTGGCAATTTTGTATGCGTCATAAATTGAATAGACTATCCTAACGTCATATCCTTCACTTTTCAAGTCAGCAAAACTTCCTCTTGGCGTGGGAATTTTATACATGTCGCCAAATGTCGTTAGAATTATTCTCTCCCCTTCCTTGTAGGCTTTCCTCATTATCTCTTGCATCTTCACGATGTCCTCAACTGGGGTTATGCAGACGGGACACCCAGGCCCGCTGACGATTTTAACGTTTTCTGGCAGGAGCGAGCGGATTCCGCTCCTTGTTACCGTATCCTCATGGGTTCCGCAGACGTGCATGAGCTTAACTGTCCTTCCTATTTTTTCAGCCTCCTTGTGAATGAGTCTTGTTATCTTTTGAGCAAGTTCTTTGTCCCTAAAAACGCTAAAGGCTTCCATGTTCACTCCTCCAATACTTTTAGAACTTCTTCCCATGCCTGCAGAATCTCCTTTGCGGTTTTATCATCTAACTTTTCTATTGCAAACCCCGTGTGCACAATCACATAATCGCCAATTTTAACATCAGGAAGTAGATCAAGCCGTGCCTCTCTCTTTACGCCACCGAAATCAACAATTGCAACTTTTCCATTAATTTCAAGAACCTTAGCTGGGACTGCTAAACACATATTCCCCACCCACTCTTTGTTAGTGAACGGGCTTTATACGTGTTTTTAAAACTTTGTGTTTGAAACCTTATCTAAGCTGTATTTTTGAGGGTAACCAAAAACTTAAAGTCTTCATGACTGGTTTTTACCTCGTGAAAGCCTCGGGGCGGGGATGCAGTGATTCTAAAATCGGCATTCGAATAGAAACCCTTTTAAACTCTTGAACGTAGTAAGGCCTCGAAGAGGCCACCAAAGAACAACCCAATGAGATGAGGGGTTTCATGTTACCCTCCAGCATTGGAGGGTTGACGCTGTTAAGCGTCCTTTCAAAAACCGCCTTCGAGCGGTTGAAAACTCTAAGGATGGCCTCTAAGCGATAACCCTGAGCCGTCCTGCGGTAGGGGTAATGGGCCTTAGACCGGGCCTGCAGGCTGAACCTCATGGTGATGAGCCCGCAAACCTCCCGTCATTAGCGAGGGAGTTAAGCCGAACCCTCGCAAAGGGGAGGAGGTCAGTTGCAGAGGTGAAAGCATGAGCATTGAAGAAGCAAAAAGGGCACTTTTTAAGAGGCTCAGAGAATTCTACGGGGATAATTTACTCTCTGTAGTCTTTTATGGTGCACACTTGAAAGGAAAGCTTGATGAGATTGATGTTTTGGTGATTATAGATAAGCCTACTGATTCAGTGAAAGTTAACAGAGTTGCTGAGTTCATAGAGAACGTTAAAGGGCCTATTGAGGACAAGTTTGGGTATTTCATAGCTTTTGAGCTCTACACAAAGGAAGAAGCAGAGAACTTTCACCCCTCTTACTTGGACGTTGCAGTTAACTATGAAGTTGCTTATGACAAGAACAACTACTTCCAGAACCTATTAAGGGAAATACTCAACCCCAAGAAGACAATGGAGTACGTGAAATATCTCTCAACAATAGAATATGCCAGAAAAGATGAATGATAGTAATATGGAGCCTTGTTTTTGGAATTTAGATGCTGTGAGTATCTTAGTATTTCTCTAGATTAATCCCAATTCTTAGATTTGTGCAGAAGCTTAAAGAAGCTTTTTGGATTATTTTTAACCTTATGTTATACACCTACCGTTTTGAAAAGCGTTAAAAATTGGCATTTTAATTCCCATTTGATAATACGAAATCTAAAATCAGTAGCACAAATGGTGGGTGAAATTTATGAAGAGTAGCAAGAAATTTTTGGCTTTGCTTGTGCTGTCAGTTTTAGTTTTCAGTGTTGGGTGTATAAGTCAAAACTACCAGACAGGAACAACAAGCAAGGTCACGACTAAATCCTCCACTACTCAAGGCATTCAGGAACAGAAACCTGAAACAACTACAAGCAAAGCTAAGTATCCGATAACACTTACAGACCTTGCTGGGAGAACTGTAACAATAGAAAAGCCACCAGAGAGAGTTGTAGTGCTCTCCAGTTACTGGGCCGAAATTTTGTGTATCCTTGGGGTTCAAGATAAGATTGTAGGTATTGGAAAGTACATCCCTTACGATCCGTACATTCCAGATGATGTCAAAAAGAAAACTGTTGTGGGAAGCACATTCAAAGGCTTGAACTGGGAAACTGTTGCAAGCTTGAATCCAGATTTGATAATCGTGGACTGGTATGGAGGAAAGTACAAAGACGCTGAGACGATTAAGAAAGCTGAAGAGCTCGGGATACCTGTCATAGCCCTGAGTGCAAAGAGTGTTGGGGATAATATTAAGGTTGTTGAGCTCTTGGGAAAAGTTTTAGGAAAAGAGGAGAAAGCTGAGGAACTTGCAAGCTGGATGAAGGAAAAGCTGGATGAGGTCAACAAAATAGCCAGTCAGATTCCAGCAGATAAGAAAAATAACGTTCTTCTTATAAGCGCTCCGAAAGATATAGGCGGTCCAATCACTGTTTATGCCAAAGGAAGCGCATGGGCGAGCATGGTAGAGCTCGTCGGTGCTCACAACTTGGCTTTTGACAAGGAGTTTGACACCCCGTGGCCGAAGCTTGACTTGGAGAAGATAATAGCCTACTGGGGAGACAAGGCTGATGTTATAATAGTTGTTTCATTCAGCCAGAAAAAGCTCGATAAAGTCATAAACGGCATAAAGAATGACCCAAGATGGAGAGAGATTAAGGCTGTGAAAGAAGGGCATGTTTACGGAATTTTAGCTGGTTCTAAAGGGTTCTTGGATTGGGGACCAAGGATAGTCGTGGGAGTCTATCAAATGGGTGGACTAATTTATCCTGAGTACTATCCAAAATGGCAGAAATTGGCTGATGAGCTTTTACAGCAGTTCTATGGTGAAAGTTTCTATAAAACCATCAGAGACTCACTCGGAAGGGAGGTAAAAATACCAAAAAGAGGCGTGAGGGCTGTTGTTTTGAACTCATATTATGAGCTTATCATATATGCACTTGGTGCATATGATCATGTCGTTGGCGTAGGCAAGTATCACTGGAAAAATCCGACCATTCAGGTATTAATGGAGAAAGGAAAGATTCCCAAGGATATGCCAAACCTTGGAAGTTTATGGTCAGGAGTGGATCTGGAGATGCTGGAGGCTCTTAACCCTGACTGTGTCATCGTGTGGGCATACGGTAAGGCTGATATTGATAAGATACAACACATCGAGGAAGCTACAGGTATTCCAGTTATAGCCATAGACTTTAAAACAATAGATGATTTCTACAATGGAATCAAACTTTTCGGAGAGATATTCAATAAAGAAGAGGAGGCAAAGGAAATAGTAAACAGCGTAAAGGAGGAAATTGAGGAAGTTACATCACGCACTTCAGAGATTTCAGATGAAAAAGTCAGGGTGTTCCTAACCTATGAAATCAAAGACAATATGATGGTAAGTGAAGGAAAAGGAGGCATTAACACGCAGATTTTACAAATGATAAATGCAATTCCAGTAACGGAGAATTTCTCACAGAAATACCCAAAAGTAAGCTTGGAACAACTTTATACGTTAAATCCCGATGTCATAATCCTGTTTTACAGGCATATGAAAGAGCCCTCACCAGAAAGCCTATACAATGATCCAGCCTGGCAGGATTTAAAAGCAGTTAAAGAAAGGAAGATATGCGACCTTAGAGGATATGTCGAGAAAGGATTTGGAGGCTGGGAGCCAGCAGGTATTCCACTGAGGATTATCGCATTAGCTGAGTGTTGCTACCCAGATAAATTGAAGGATATTGATTTCAATGCCACGGCGGAGAGACTCTTTAACAAGTTCTATGGAATAAGCTACAGGGAAATGAAGAGGTGAAAGGATGAGAAGATTCCTCTTTCTTTTTCTTTTAGTCTCTCCAATCTTTGCATTCTTCATAAGCCTATTTATCGGGGCATATCACATGCCATTTTTTGCCATCGTGAACATGGTGATATTAAAGACTCTTCAGATCATTTCTGGAATTTTGGCTAAAATAACCCTTGGAAAGCTTTATTTTGATGTTCAAATCCCATATCCAAGCGTTTATCAAACGGTTCTCTTTAAAATAAGACTTCCCCGGGTTCTTTTAGCTATGATTGTTGGCTCAGCCTTAGCAGTCTCTGGAGCGGTTCTTCAAGCCATATTCAGAAATCCCCTTGTTAACAGCTATATTTTAGGAATCTCAGCGGGGGCTGCTTTTGGCGCTGCTTTGGCTATAGGACTTTCTCTAAGCTTAGGAATAACACCCTTAGCCTTTGCCTTTGCTATACTCGCTGTATTCTTGACAACTTCTCTGGCCAAAATCGGTGGAAGAATAACCCCTGTTTCGCTCGTTCTTGCTGGAGTAATTGTTAATGCGTTCTTTTCGGCGTTAACTTCTCTGTTAAAGTTTTTGATGGAGCATGAAAAGCTGGCAAGTGTTGTTTACTGGCTCATGGGAAGTTTTGCAGACGCTGACTGGCATTCAGTCAAAGTTGCATTTCCTGTAATCTTCCTTGGATGTATGTTGATTTATCTAATGCGCTGGCAATTAAACGTCTTGTCTTTTGGGGAAGAGGCTAAAATCGTTGGAGTCGAAACTGAAAAGTTGAAGTTTGCTTTTATCATAATAATCTCTCTAATAACCGCTGTTTCAGTTGCTTTCTGCGGGATAATTGGCTGGGTAGGCTTGATGATTCCGCACATTGTTAGAATGGCATTTGGGCCAGATCACAAAACACTGATACCCCTAACAATAACTGTGGGAGCTTCGTTCATGGTCTTAGCTGATACATTGGCGAGGTCAATTGCCACTTATGAGATTCCAATTGGCATCTTGACAACAATCCTTGGAATTCCATTCTTTGCGTATCTGCTAAGGAAGACGGGCGGTGGTTGGAATGCTTGAAGTCAAAGGCTTATCATTCAGCTACGGTGATTTCAGCGTTGAGGATGTCTGCTTTGAGGTGAGAGAGGGAGAGATTTTAAGTTTGTTAGGTCCAAATGGTAGTGGGAAAACAACGATTCTGAAAAGCATTTACGGATTGCTGAAACCAGAGAAAAAGTGTGTCTTCGTAAATGGTAAGGACTTTCACTCACTCTCTTTAAAGGAAAGGGCTAAGTTAGCTGGTTATGTCCCTCAGTCTCATCATCCTCCCTTCCCTTATACTGTTTTGGATGTTGTGGTTATGGGCTTAGCCTCTCAGCTTGAGGTTTTTGAAAGCCCAAGGGAAGAGCACTATCAAAAGGCTTTGGAGAAGCTTAAGCTCATAGGAATGGAGCGCTTTAAGGATAAGCCCTACACACAGCTGAGTGGAGGTCAGTTGCAACTTGTCCTCATAGCAAGGGCTCTCGTGCAAGAACCAAAAGTCCTTCTCTTAGATGAGCCCACTGCCCATTTGGATTTTAAGAATCAGGTGAAGGTTCTTGGGATTGTGAAGAGGTTGGCAAAAGAGGAAAGCATCTCTGCAGTTATGACACTCCACGACCCGAATTTAGCCTCGCTTTATTCAGACAGGATTGCCCTTGTTAAAGAAGGCAGAATTAGAGCCCTTGGAAAGCCGAATGAAATTCTGAAGAAAGAGATTCTTGAGGAAGTGTATGGCGTCCCGATATGCATTCTTGAATTCAACGGATTCAGACTTATACTTCCAAAAACAGAGGTGGTTTAAAGTGGAATTGCTGATAATTTCAGCTGGAATTGCATTCAATTTCCTAAAGCGCTCTGTCTCCGGGTTACTTATTGGGATATTCATAGCTGAGCTTCTAATCGAGAAGGGCATAGTGGAGAAAGTCTCATTCATTGGTAAACCATTCGTTAAGCTCTCAAACTTACCAGCAGAGTGTGCATTAACCTTCGCAACAGCTTTTTTGAACACGAGAGCCGCTAATGCCATGCTTGTGGATTTTTATAGAGAGGGCAAAATTGGAAAGAGGGAACTCTACATTGCCTCGCTCATGAACGCTTTTCCAGCAATGGTCAGACATTGGAATTCTCTAATTCCCGTTCTCTTGGCTACACTCGGAAGGCTTGGCTTGCTCTACTTTGGAATTTTGGTTTTCATAGGACTAATCCAGACAACGGTTTTTGCAGTGGCTGGGAAGATTTTGATTAAAAATCCAAGGAATGCTTTGGCAAAAACAAAGAAAACTTCAACCCCAATTTTGAAGACCATGATTATAGTGACTTACATAACGGCTCTGCTCATAGCAGTTGGATTTTTCAATCATCTAAGTGACCTTGTGAGGAGCTTTGCAGAGTCCTTACCATTTTCGCCAGAGGAGCTGAGTGTGGCTCTAAGTGCAATGGCAAGCAGTATAGCGGCTTATACTCTCGGCGCAAACCTATTAAAAGCTGGTTTAATAAGTGAAAAAGCCCTAATAAGGGCTCTTCTTCTCGGTTCAATTTTCGCAAATATAACCTTCCTAAGGGTGTTGATTCCTTATTATGTCGGGCTTTATGGTCCAAAAGATGGAACAAAGCTCATGCTCATCTCAATGACAACGAGGAGCGTGATTATCGCTGTTATGGGGGTGGTGTTGTGATATGTTTAATCATAGGTTACGGGGCAAGGGCTTTGCCTTTGCTTCAGGAAATCCTTAGAGAAGAAGGAATAAAGGGGATTGTGCTCACTGACCAGAACTGTGAGAGGGAGCTGGATAAGGTAGAGAGGGCTGAGGTAATCTTCATCTATGCCCATGAGCTTCCTGAAATAGTGGAGGAGAAAATTAGAGAGAGTAAAGCTAAAGTCATCGCCTGTGCTGGGCTTGAAAGCCTAACCAACGTTCCAGAAGAAGTCATAATCAAAGCGAAGACATATTATGTCCTCGGAGGCGAGAAGAATCTTAGGAATATGGTCAGATTTTTAGCAAGCTTATCTGGAGAGGCAATTGAATATGAAGAACCAGAAGAAGTCCCCATGCACGGCATCTATCACCCGAATTTTGGAGTTTTTGAAAGCTTAGACGAATATTTAATGGTTTACAAGAAAAGACCGCTTGTTGGAGTCCTCTTCTGGAGAAGTGTCTGGCTTTATAAGGATTTTAAACCAATTGGAGGGCTCATCAAAGCTCTTGAAGAAGAAGGCTTCGGTGTAATTCCAGTGTTTACCTATGGGAAAGACTCGACGACGGGGATTGGAAGGGAGAAGAGTGAAGCTGTTGAAGAGTTCTTCATGAAGGATGGAAAGCCGATTATAGATGCCCTTGTGAGCTTAATTTCCTTTGGGGCAGTTGATTTAAAGAATCTGCAAAAGCTTAACGTTCCAGTTTTTGCTCCGATAAGGTCTTACTACCAGTCCCTTGAAGAGTGGAAGAAGAGCGAACAAGGCGTTGACTATATGACTCAGGTTTATGGAGTGATAATCCCAGAAGTTGCAGGAGCAATTGAGCCGATTTTTATAGCTGGGACCAGAAACATCGAAGGCTACAAGGTTGGAGAGCCTTACGAAGAGCACATGAAATATTTAGCCAGAAGGGTGAAGAAGTGGATTGAGCTCAGGAAGAAGCCCAAGGATAAAGTTAGGATAGCAATCGTTCTGATAAACCCTCCATGTAAAGGGCTTGAGGCGAACATCGGTGTTGGACTTGGTTTGGATGTTCCGGAGAGCATCGTTAGACTTCTGCACAAGCTTAAGGAGGAAGGCTACTATGTTGGCGAAGATTTGCCAAAGAATGGGGAAGAGCTGATAAAACTGATTTTGGAGAAGAAAGCGATAAGCGAGTTCAGATGGACAAGCGTTGAGGAGATAGTCAAAAGCGGAGGAGCAATTGACTTTGTAGGCTTGGAGGAGTATCTGGAGTGGTTCAACGAGCTTCCGGAGGATTTGAGGGAGAGAATTATCAAGGATTGGGGAAAGCCAGAGGATGTCTTAGCTGGGAAAGTTGACAAAGCATTGGTTGGAATGGTCTATGACGGGAAGTTTGTCGTTCCGGGGGTGAGGTTCGGAAACGTCTTCATAACACCTCAGCCAAAGTTCGGCTGTGCTGGACCGAGATGCGATGGAAGGGTGTGCAGAATTTTGCATGACCCAACAATAGTCCCACCGCACCAGTGGTGGGCAGTGTATAGGTGGATAACGCACAAATTTAAGGCTGATGTAATGATACACTTTGGAACCCACGGCGCCTTGGAGTTCAGACCCGGAAAAGGTGTTGGGCTTTCTCCTTCATGCGTCCCTGAGGCAAGTTTGGATGACGTTCCCCATTTATACGTTTACGTAGTTTCAAATCCAATGGAGGGTGTCATAGCCAAGAGAAGAAGTTATGCAACGTTTATAGACCACATCTATCCTCCGATGGGGATGGCAGAGGTTTTAGATGATTTGGATTCTCTCCTAACCCAGTATGTAAAGGCAAAGAACTTAGGAGATGAAGCAAGGAGAAGGAAGATTTACGAGCAGATTTTAGAGAAAGCTGAGGAGAACAAGCTGAGAATAGTGAATCCAGAAGATGAAGAGCAAACGATAGAGGAAATTCATCATTATGTTGAGCTGATGAGGGGTTCTCAAATAAATCTCGGCCTTCACATCTTTGGACATCCACCAAAAAAGCCCGAAAGATTGGCGGAATATATTGCCACGGCAATGGCCTATGATTCCTACGCTTCCCCTTCAATTAGGCGCGTTATAGCTGAAGCAATAGGCTTGGACTATGACGAAATAAGAAAGAACCCTTTGGAGACTACAAATGGATTTACGAACAGAGAACTATTGGGGATTTTCCACAAGATAGCCGTCAAGAGCTTAGAGCGCCTGCTTAAAGGGGAGGACTTTGGGGTTATTAAAGAAGAAATTGAGAAGTTTGGATTCCAAGTTAAGGAGAAAGAAAAGCTTAAAGAAACGTTTAGAAAAGCCCTTGAAGTTGCAGAGAAAATAATTGAGTGTAAAAAGGAGCATAAAGGATTCTTGAAAGGACTGAGCGGGAAATACATCAAGCCTGGCCCCTCTGGGGCGATAACGAGGGGGAAGTTTGAGATTTTACCGACGGGGAGGAATTTCTATGCGGTTGACCCAAGAACTCTACCAACTAAGGCAGCATGGCAGATAGGAGTTGAAACTGCTGAAAAACTTTTGAAAGCTTACAAAGAAAAGCACGGGAAATACCCGGAGAGTGTCGGGCAGGTTCTCTGGAGCATAGACGGTTATAAGGCAGATGGCGAACAAATAGCTCAAATCCTCTATTTGATTGGGGTTAGGCCGGTTTGGAAAGGAGATGTAGTTGCTGGGCTTGAAGTCATACCCTTGGAGGAGCTCGGAAGACCAAGGATTGACGTTCTGGTTAGAATAAGTGGAATCGTGAGGGATACCCTACCAAACTACATCTACCTAATTGATGAGGCTATAGAGAAGGTCGTTATGCTGGATGAGCCTTTGGAGATGAACTACATCAAAAAGCACTACATTGAGCACATTAAAAGGCTCATTGAGCTCGGAAAGAGCTTTGAAGAAGCCCAAAGGTTTGCAAGGTTTAGAGTTTTCTCAGCTCCACCAGGGGCTTACGGGGCTGGGGTGAATTTAGCAGTTGAATCATCGGGCTGGAAGGGCGAAGAAGACTTGGCTAAAGTGTGGGTTCAGTGGAGTGGCTACGCTTATGGAAAAGATGCCTTTGGAGTTGAGGCTCATGAATCATTGGTTTTGAACTTGAAAGAGGTAGATGTAATCAACAGAAACCACATAAGTGATGAGCATGACCCGACGAACTGTTGCTCTTACTTCGCTTATCACGGGGGCTTTAAGACGGCTGTTGATGCCTTAACAGGCAAGAACGTTGAAGTGGTTCAGACAGACACAAGGGACATAAGCGATGCCAAAATAGTTGACATGAAAGTTGAGCTTGAAAGGGTCGTTAGGACAAAACTCCTCAATGATAGGTGGATTGAGGAAATGAAAAAGCATGGCTACAGAGGAGCGAGCGAGTTCTCCAAGAAGATTCTTCACTTGTACGGCTGGGAGGCAACGACGAAGCTCGTTGAAGATTGGGTTTTTGATAAGATAGCAGGGAAATACGTCCTGGATGAAGAAATGAGGAGATGGTTCGAGGAGCACAATCCCTACGCTATTGAGGAAATTGCAAGGCGTTTAATTGAAGCTTATGAGCGCGGCTTATGGAAGACGAGGGATGGATTAATTGAAAAGCTCATGGAGGTTTATTCCGAGATTGAGGGAATTTTGGAAGAGAGCCTTGGTGAAGGAGAAGTCCAAGGTGGGACAATTGAAATTTACACAGCTGAGGGGGATGAGCACTGGAGTGAAAAGATTGGGGAGGTGGAAGAACTATGGGAGAAAATAAAAGAGTGGGGATACTCCTAATCTCGACCATTGTGAACAGAAGCATCGTGAAGGCAATTGAGGATGTTAAAGAGCATGCAGATGTCAAGCTAATATTTGCTCACGACCTTCACAAGGTGGATAACCTCCAGAGCTATGTTGATTGGGCAGACATAATTTTAATAGACGTTAGAGGGGATCCTCTCTCGCTTACAGAGCTCAATTATAAAGATAAAGACGTTGTAATCTTAGTTGGCGGATCTTCCCTGTTTTCCCTTGCAAAGCTTGGCAATTTTAGAATGAGCAAGGTAAAAGGAGCCAACATGTCTTACGGAACAAATCCTGAAAGCGTAAAGAAGTGGATAAACAGAATTCAGACCATTATAGAGACGATGGGAAAGATTCTGCCTTTTGGAGTTTTTAGGGACGCTAGGAGCTACATCAGGATTGTGAAGTATTGGGCCAACGGAGGTTATGAGAACTACAAGAATATGCTTCTCTTTATCTGCAAAATAAAGGGATTGGACGCCAAAGCTGAAGACCCAATTGAATATCCAGAGATTGGCCTGTATCACCCAGATTATGGGTACGGTTATAAGCCCCAAATCGATCCAAGCAAGCCAACTGTTGGAATAATCTTTTACGGCGGGATGCATCTCGAATCCTGCATACCGACACTTAGGGAGATCATAAACAGGCTGGACGCGAATATAATCCCCGTATACTCCGACGGGATTGTGAATCTGAAAGCCATGAGGGAGTACTTTAAGGATGACATTGACTGCATAATCAGCTTGCTGTGGTTCAGGCTGAATGGGGGGGCCTTTGGGAGGCGACCCGAGGCCGACGATAGAGCTTCTGAAGAGAAGGAAGGCAAAGCTCTTCACGCCGGCCATAATGCTGATGCAGGAGATAGAGGATTGGGAAAGGAGCGAAAGGGGATTAAATGTCCTTCAGACCATAACTACTGTTGAACTGCCGGAGATGGATGGTGGGGTTGAGCCCATCCCTATCTGCGGCGTGAGGAACTGTGAAGTTATCCCCATAGTGGATAGGGTCGATAAGTTTGTCAATAGAGTGAACAAATGGCTTGAGCTTAAAAGGAAGCCAAATAAAGAGAAGAGGGTGGCAATAATTATCTACAATTATCCTCCTGGAGAAGAGAATCTCGGCAGTGCGGCCTACATAGACACCTTTGCGAGCGTTGAGAGGATTCTTGAAGGGCTTGAAAAGGAAGGCTACAAAGTTGAAAAGGCCAGAATAAAGGATCTGTTCATAGAAAGAAAGCTCTTCAATCCAAAGCTTTATCCCCCAGAAAAAATCGAATGTCCGAGAATGAGCCTTGAAGAGTATCTAAGATACTTCAACGAGCTGCCGGAGGACGTTAGGGAGGAAGTTATAAAATTCTGGGGAGAGCCGCCGGGAGAAATAATGGTTGATGAAGAGGGCATTTTAATCCCCGGAGTAATTTTAGGAAACGTCTTCATTGGTGTTCAGCCTTCAAGACCCCCGCTGAGCGGTGAGGATCTTTATTCGGCAATTCACGACCAAACTAAGCCGCCTCACCACCAGTACATAGCATTCTACAAATGGATTGAGAATGTTTTCGGGGCAGATTGTGTTATTCACGTTGGAACTCACGGGCTGGCAGAGTTTATGAAAGGGAAGGAAGTAGGATTGAGTTCGAAATGCTTCCCGGACATTTTAATCGGAACGATACCAAACCTCTACATCTACCATGTTATAAACACCTCTGAAGCAACGATAGCCAAAAGGAGACTTTACGGTACTTTAATCAGCTACAACTCCCCTCCATACACGGCCTCCGGGCTTTACGAGGAATATGCAAGGCTTGATGAGCTCTTAAATGAGTACAGGGAGGCCTCGGGCAAAGATGAGCCGAGGGCGGAGATAGCAAAGAAAAAGGCGTTAGAGCTTGCGGAAAAGTTGAATCTTGGGGGCAACCTGGACGAAATAGAGGCAAAACTCTACGAATACAAACGCTCAATAATCCCAAAGGGCCTGCACGTAATAGGAGAGGAATACAGCTTGGAGGAATTGGAAGACTTTATAACACTCATAGCAAGATACGATAGAGGGGAGATAAAGTCCCTGAACAGGTTAATCACCGAGAAGAAAGGGTTAAACTACGAAGAGGTAGTCAATAACCCATCAAAACTCAAAGAAATCGAAGAAGAGGCGAAAGAAATTGTTAAGCGATTTTTAAAAGGCGAAAGATTCCCGGAGTATGAAAAGACATTGAAACACGCTCTTGAGGTTGCTAAAAAGTTTGCAGATAACTCTTTGGAGCTTGAAAACTTGATTGAAGGTTTGAACGGGCTATATATAGAGCCATCCATTGGAGGAGACGTTATAAGAAACCCAGAGGTCTTGCCAACGGGGAGGAACATTTATGCGTTTGATCCACTAAAAGTTCCAACAGAGTCAGCCGTTGAAAGAGGAAGGAGAATAGCGGAGATAACAATAAAGAAATACCTAGAAAAACATGGAAAGTATCCGGAAAGCGTCGGTGTAGTTCTTTGGGGGTTTGAAACGGCAAAAACCTATGGGGAGACAGTAGCTCAGATACTGGAATACATTGGGGTCAGGGTAGTTCACGTAAGCCCCTGGGAGAAGAAGCTTGAAGTGATCCCGCTTGAGGAGCTTGGACGGCCGAGAATAGACGTTGTCGTTACAATATGCGGCTTCTTTAGGGAGATGTTTCCAAACGTCATGGAGCTTCTTGATAAAGCATTTAGAATGGTCGTGGAGCTTGATGAGCCAGAAGAAATGAACTTTGTGAAAAAACATGTGAAAGAGTTAGGTAACTATGGAGAGCTGGCAAAGGCGAGAATTTTTGGGCCTACTTCAACAGAATACAACACGAGATTACTCCAACTCGTCGAGGATGGCATTTGGGGCGAAGAAAGAGAGCTGGCAGAAGCTTACATCTCTTCCATGGGCTACGTATACACAAAGGGACACTACTCACAGGAGGCGCATGAGCTCTTCAAAGGCCTCTTGAGGAAAGTTGATCTTGTTTCTCAGGTGAGGGACTCTCACGACTATGAAATTACAGATTTAGATCACTACTATGAGTTTTTTGGCGGCCTCTCGAAATCCGTTGAAATCTTAAGGGGCGAGAAGCCAGAAATGCTCATAGCGGACACTACAAGGGAGGTGGTGAAAGTTGAGAGCGTTAAAGAGGCGATAGAAAGAGGAACCATAACAAGGACCCTCAATCCAAAGTGGATAAATGAGATGCTGAAACATGAGTTTTTAGGGGTGCAAAAAATAGCCGAGAGAGTTGAGAACCTGCTCGGTTTGGCGGCAACTACAAACGCCGTGGAAAACTGGGTGTGGGATAGAGTTGCTGAAAGATTCGTGTTTGATGAGGAGATATTTGAGAGGCTAAAGGAAAGCAATCCATATGCGACAAAGGAAATACTCGAAAGGCTCCTTGAAGCGAATAGGAGGGGCTACTGGAAAGCGGACGAGGAAATTTTAGAGGAACTTGAGGACAAATATCTTGAGCTGGATGGAATGCTTGAAGAAGAGATTTAGGAGGTGGATAAAATATGGAAGCTCGTGAAAAACGCTTAGTCTTTCCATTCTCTGCAATAGTTGGGCAGGAAAAGGCTAAGTTAGCTTTACTTTGTGTAGCCGTTAATCCGCTGATTGGTGGTGTTTTGCTTAAAGGAGATAAGGGAACGGGAAAATCGACCTTAGTTAGGGCTTTGGCTAACGTTTTGCCTGAAATTGAGGTTGTTGATGGCTGTCCCTTCAACTGCAATCCGAGGAATCCTTTGGAGATGTGCGACAGCTGCTACGAGCGATACGGGAGGGGAGAAGGACTGCCAGTGGCAAAGAGGAAGATGCGTGTTGTGGATTTACCCTTAAGCGTTACAATAGACAGACTCGTTGGAACCGTTGATGTGGAGAGATTTTTAAAAGAAGGAAGAAAGGCATTACAGCCCGGAATTTTGGCAGAAGCAAACAGAAACGTGCTCTACATTGATGAAGTGAACCTCTTGGATGACTACATAGCCGATTCACTCTTGGATGCTGCAGCAATGGGATGGAACACGATAGAGAGGGAAGGAATTTCCTTTAGGCATCCGGCGAGGTTCATCCTGGTTGGAAGCATGAACCCAGAGGAGGGTGAGCTCAGACCTCAAATTCTTGATAGATTTGGTTTATGCGTTGAGGTAAGCGCTCCAATGAACCCAGAGGAGAGAATAGAGATAGTTAAGAGAGTTGAAGAGTTTCATGAAGATCCGATAAGCTTCTATAAGAAGTTTGAGAGCGAAGAGAAAAAGCTTACGGAGAGAATTGTTAAGGCGAGGGAGGTTCTGCCGAAGGTCGAGATAAGCGACGATTTGCTGAAGCTTTTAGCTGAGACTGTGATTAATTTAGGAATTAAAACTAACAGGGCTGAGATAGCCACGATAAAGACGGCTAAAGCAATAGCTGCCCTAAACGGAAG
>CAZTOS010000005.1:54571-59095 GCA_964615185.1 uncultured Thermococci archaeon | reverse complement strand
TTGGATTCAACATTGTTAGAAAAGAAAAGCATAAACACTGGTTCTACATTGAACTTTCCAAAGTTTAAGGGTGTTGGATATGATCATTAAATCTCTCCAAACCGACAGCGAAAGAAAGGCATGTCTTGAAATAGCCCGCAATTTGCCAGAGTGGTTCAATGAGGCTGGACTCAGGGCTATTGAAGAGGATTTAAAAAGTGAGATCACATTTATAGCCCTCGAGAAAGAAGTCCTTGGTTTCATAACTGTCAAACCTATTAATAAAAAAGCCCTTGAAATCCTCTGGATGGCTGTAAAGAGAGAGCATCATGGAAAAGGCATAGGCTCAAGACTCTTGTTGGTTGTTGAAGAGTGGGCAAGAGAGAAAGACTTTGAAGTGCTCGTCGTTAAGACATCGGGAGAGTTAAACTACAAACCATGCGATAAAACGAGATGCTTTTATGAAAAGATGGGCTTTGCTCGAGTGGCTCTGGTTGACCCGTATCCGGAATGGGGCGAGTCAGCTTTGATCTACGTTAAGATGTATAAGATGTAATTAAAATAATTTTAGATAAAGAAGATCAGGTAACTATTCTTCCAAAAACTTCTCCACCTTTTCAACCTTCTCCTCTATGCTGTTAACCTTTTTCTCAATTTCCTCAAGCTTCGAAGTTAGTGATGAAAGCTCTTTGGACAGTTTTAGCTCTTCAGTATCGTGCAGTGAGTAACCCACGGCAAAAGATATGCCACTTGACATGAGGAAAAGAAGCAATGCTATTCCTATGTTCAGATAAGTTGCCCCGCCTTTCATAATTATGACAGCTGAGATAACTATTGCAGTTATCCAACTTGCTAAAATCACAACGTCTCGGGTTCTCATTCTATCACCTCCTTCAAGACATCAGGTGAGAGATGAATATTAAATGGTACAAGCTCATAAAATCTCAGAGCTTTTCCCCTCTCCTCATCAAGCACAACCTTACTCTTGACAATTCCCGCCGCTTCGAGCTTTTTGAGATGAACTTTAGCTAATGCCCTGTTTATTCCAAGACCGTTTGCTATTTCATTTAGGTACATTGCCCTATTTTCTCTTGCAAGCAGTGCAACTATTTTAAGTCTGAGCGGATGCCCAAGTCCATCAAGTATTTTGGCAAGTTCTTCAGCATTCATGTTATCACTTAATAACATGTAATCATTTAATTACTTATAAGTTTTTTGGATTAATGCATCATTCTACAACCCTGCCACAAACATCTGCCATGGATAAAAAGCAACTTTTTTATTGACCCTATATCTTTTCCCAATTACAATGCCCTTCTCTGCTCCAATCCTCTCCATCGTCCTCTCAACTTGACTTTTCTTTTCTTTTCCAAGTCCAACTTCAATAACAATTTTTTCATTACCAAGCTCAAGCACAAAATCAGCACTTCCTTTACTTGGTTCGTAGCTCAGTTTTCCCATTTTTGTCTTTGCAACCAAGTAAAGATAGAATGCCACAACATCTTCAAGAAGAGAGGCAAAGACTTCCTCCTTGCTGATATTTATGCCTGCTTTGTATAGAAGGGCTGATTTTATTGGAACTGCAAGAAACTTTATCTTTGGATTTTTTCTGATGTTCTTAGAAGGCGAGCCATGAATAGGAATTTTTTGAACAATGCCTGCTTTCTCAAGAGCATCTACAAGCTTTATAACGGTTCCTTTAGCTAAGCCAAGTGTCTTGGAAAGTCTTTCATAGCTGAATCTTTCTGCCTTTGGATTAGCTATTAAATAGAGCAGGTTGAAGGCTTTATCGAGCGTTTCAGCATCGAACTCATAAACTTCTCTAAGGTCACGGTAAACGACTCTATCGAGCATCGTGATGAGCCTCTCATAAACCTCCCATTCTTCCATCTCAAGCGAGAGCGGCATGGATCCAACTTTTACGTACTCGGTTATCTCTTCCCTGAAGGGTGGAAGTTCAATCTCTTCTAAGTTGAGAATCCTCCACATAAGTTCCGGAAGGAATTTGCCAGTTTTAAGGCGATAGTATTCTCTGAATGTCATTGGGAAAAGCTCCCTGTGAAGAGCCCTCCTTGCCAAATCAGGGCTTTCTCTGAGCTTCATTGCTGAGGAACCCGTTACAACAATGAGGAATTTCTTCTCATCATGGAGGAGTTTAAGCTTCAAGTCCCATCTCTCTTCATACTGAGCTTCATCGAGGAGTATCACAGCTTTTTCTGGCTTTATGATTCTTTTATAAGCTTCTATAACCTCCAAAAGATTTAGTCCAAAAGCTTGGAGTCTATCAAGGGGCAGATAAAGCACTTGATTTGGGTTCGTTTTTGAAATTGTATCAAAGTAAAGCTGTGCTAAAAGTGTTGTCTTCCCAACCCCTCTTATGCCAAGAAGTAAAATCGTATCAGCTTTCCCATGTTTTAAATAGGAATTCACCTTAGAGGCGAGCCAACCATAGGGTTCTCGCTTTTCAGGCTTGTTATATGGCTTGAGAAGGGCTGAAAGATTGAGCAGATGCTCTGTGATGTAGTCATCTGGATGAACCATAATACCACCATTTTGGTCATTAGAATGACCAGCTTATAAGCATTACCCTAAATTAATATCACATAATTTGTGACAAGATTTTAAAATCTCAGGAGTAGTATAGGCAGGGTTTCAAATGCGCTGGAGCGAAATCCCAAGGGACGCAAAGGCTTACATGCTCTATCACACCATCATAGCCCCTCAGCTTATAGTCTGGTATCTGCTTCCGCTTTACATGATGTACTCGGGTTATTCGGTCTTAGAGGTTGGAGCGTTTTTCACTGCTGTCAACATTATCTCAATTCCGATGACCTATCTAATTGGTCGCTTCTTCAACGAGTACCCTCTTAAAACTGGTTTAATTCTGATAGATGCCCTCGATGGAATTGCATACATCCTTTACGGCTTTGCCAAAGGTTCAATTGCTCCTCTTATGCTCTTTTTGGGCTACACCATTGAAGAAATCTCAGCTCTCTTTTATCCTCTTTACCAAGCTTATGAGCAGATAATCTATCCAGAAGACAAATATGAGGAAATCTTTGCGTGGCATCTTCGCTTACCAGAAATCAGTCAGCTAATCGGTTTTCTTATCCTCGGCTATCTCTTCGGCTATATCTGGAATACAGCAGAACACTACAGAAAAGCCTTCATTGTCTTTGGTCTTTTCTCTGTCTTCACTATAGCTTATCTTTGGAAGTTCCTTCCTCCTGTTAGCAAGGAGGAGAGGATAAGTCCAGAGAAGTTTACTTTCAAAATAGACAGAGAATTCAAATTTTTGCTTTTGATCGAAGCTTTGTTTACATTAGCATGGTCTCTGGCTCCAGAAATTGTCCTCCTCAACTATGTCATATTTGAGCTTCACAAAACAATCTTTGAAGTAATGCTCATTGAAGGAGCAATTTCAGTAGCAACTATCATAGCAACGTACGTAAGCGAAAGGATTCCAAAAGATAAGGGCTTTAGGGCTATCGGAAGTGGGATGTTTCTCCTTTCTATCTATGCCTTGATTATGTCACTTTCACCCCCATTTTGGTTTGTGTTGGTTGCTTACTTTATAGGACGCTTTGGAGATACATTGGCTTTCCCATTCTACCGTTCTTGGATGTTTTCTCTCATCCCAAAGGAAAAGGCAAGTGAGTTTCATGCGACTCTCTCAAGTTATCGCCGTCTCATAGGACTTTTTACCCCATTTATTGCTGGAGCTTTGGCAAGTATAAAAGCTACTCTACCTTACTTTGTTAGTTTGATACTGTTTTTAATAATAAGTTCACTTTTCATAAAGTTTGAGAAGATAGCATCAAAAACTAAAACTCAGGAATCCTAATCGGCGCCTGAAGCTCTTTTTCATTTTTTTCAAGATTTGTTGCAAGCATTCTTATTCTCTCAACACCTTTTATTTCCCTTATGAATTCTGCAACGCTTTTTGGTACAAGTTCTTCCCAAGGCTTCCCTTCTATCATCCTTTTTCTTATTTCTGTTGCCGAAAGAATGTCCTTTCTGAACATTGGCTGTACTATGACTTCATAACCTTTCTCACGGAAAAGCTGTGCCACTAAGGAATTGCCGGTAAACACCACGTCAAATCTCGGAACCATGCTGACCACATAGGTTGCCCAGATTGCATTGAAGTTTATATCTGGTAGAGGGATTAGATAGTACTTCCTTTCAAATCCAGCTTCATCCAATGCTCTTATTAGCATTTCCATCCTTTCACTTGTTGTAAACGGATTTTTCAGGGTATGACTTGCCTGCGCACTTCCTATACCTATTATCACCTCGTCAACTTGGGAAAAAACGAATTCAAGGGCCTTTATATGTCCGTTATGAACAGGCTGAAAGCGACCGACAAATAGACCGCGTTTTGGCATCCAATCACCTCCACAATCTGGCCTCCAGCTCATCACCCACTTTAACTCCTAAAACCTCAGCAGCAGAGCCTTGATTAACAGCTATCTCCAAGTAGTCATGACTCCCTGGCAGAGCCAAAAGCTCACCTTTTTTAACCTGCCCATAGGTATCAAGATA
>CAZTOS010000005.1:0-54471 GCA_964615185.1 uncultured Thermococci archaeon | reverse complement strand
TCCCTGGCAGAGCCAAAAGCTCACCTTTTTTAACCTGCCCATAGGTATCAAGATAGGGGATTTTAAGCCCTTTAACCTCAACGTATTTTGGTCTCTCATAGTTTTCTAAGTTGAGGATCACATTGCCAAAATCATCTACGTAAATCACTTTCAAAATCCATTTCCCATCTTTCTGCTTTGGCTCCAGATCGAGCTTTATTATCTCATCCAAGCTGATCTCCTTTCCTAAGCGTGAGGGTTCGTAACCCAGGTCAAGCAAGGCAGCAGCAGGGCTAAATACGTCTCTTCCATGAAAGGTTGAGCTGATCTTTCTCCCAATTATAGCTTCCATCTTTTTTATATTGATTTCATAAGCTGCTGCTGGATTTATATGTTTCAGTGGAAGAGTCGCCAAGCCGTTATCGGGAACTACTAAGAACTGATCTCCCTCTATAATCAATGCTTTTCTCTCTGTACCAACTCCTGGATCAATAACTCCAATGTGAATTGTATCTTTTGGATAGTACTTTACAACCTGCTCCATCACAAAGGAGCCTTCAAGAATACTGTGTCTTGTAATTGAGTGAGTAATATCAATAAGTTTTGCTTGAGGATTTATACTGAGAATTGCTCCTTTCATTTCTCCGACATAAGGCCCTTTGATTCCGAAGTCTGTAGTTAGCGTAATCATTGCAACCACCTAAAGATTATTAAGGTTCAATCCTTTAAAGAGCCTTTGGAGGTGAGGGAATGATAATCGTTGTGTATCACAACATCAATGCAACAAGGAAGCTTGAAGAGTTTGCTAAAATAGCATTTGGCTTTGATGTTGACCTATTAGTGATTTCAAAGCCTACCGGCACAGCAGCTCAAATGGGAGTGCCAGAAATACATAAGGAGGCATTTAAAAAAGGTAAAAACATATTAATTGTGGGGGACTTGTCCGATGCAATTGAGGTAGTCCAGCCCGAAGAAATTTATACAATTACAAAGTTTGGAGAATCAGCTGACTGGGAAAAGCTTAGAGGAAGTGTAAGAGGGAAGAAGGTGATGTTTATTTTCGGTGGAACTGAACCAGGGCTTAGCAAGAAAGAAATTGAAATGGGGATACCCATCAATGTTAAATGGGAAATTGGTGAGCTTGGGGAGTTAGCAATCCTCCTTCATGAACTGAAAGGGTGAGTTAATTGAAAAAATATGCTTTCCTGTTGCTTTTAATAATTTTCGCATCGGGATGTCTGATTAAGCAACCGGCTGTGGTTACTTTTGAAGTTGATAGGACGGTTGTAAAAGCTGGGGAGACATTTCATATAATTGTCACCATCAACAATACAGGAAAAGTCGCATTTATTGGTGCAAATCTGATGATTAATAATCCAGACTTTAAAATTCTCCAAAGTCCCAAGTTTCCTTCCCAGCTAAAGGTAGGAGAAAAAGTGGAACTTGTTTGGATAATAAAGGCTCCTGAAAAGCCGGGAGTATATACAATCGGAGTACCTTTGGAACTCGTTGATGAACTTCACAGAATATGGAAGGGATTTTATCATGAATTCACTATAACCGTTGTGAAGGAAGAGACAAAGATATCACCCGGAGAGCTCTCTATGGCTATCAAGACTCCCTATATGGTTGGTGGTGGGAAAATTTTCAATATAACTGTTGAACTAAAAAACATTGGCATGGCTCCAATAGAAATAGGCGAGGTTTCAGTTAATCTTTTTGATGGTTTGGAAGTCGTTAATAAAACAAAAACTCCTGAGAAAATATACGGGGGACAATCATATCGGATAGTTTATGAGATAAAAGTCCCATATAAGCATACTTCTGGATATATGACAATTATTGTAAACTACTTTAAAAATGGAAATGAAAAAAAGGAAATTGTAAGCAAATACATTGAGATCACTTGGGCCCCCTGGTTCGCCAATAATGAAACTTTAAGGAAAGCATATGGGGATAAGTATTACTGGATTGAAAATAAATATTTAGTTGATGGATACTGGATTAAAAGGTTTAATTCTGTCTCCTATGTTAATGTTAGTGTTCTCAGAAATTATGCTCTACCGCTTGTTCTTAGATCGAAATCCGAAATAGAGGCTGCGGAAAAAATATATTCGTGGATTCTAACTCACTACAAATTTGGTGACACAACAGCATCAGTGGATCCACAGAAAATACTTCAGCAGAATAAGATTAGCTATGCTGAAGGGCAACTCCTTTTTACAGCCATGATGAAATCAATCAATGTACCTTCAAGAATTGTTAGTCTGTATAATGGTACTGACTGTACTTCAAACCCACTATCAGAGTTCTACTCTGGAGGAAAATGGTATGTTGTTGACTTTAGACATGGCTTTATTGGAAGCAGAGAGGAATATATAGCAACTCCGTATTTTCCCAAAATTTATCAGTTATTGACTCAGGGAAACTATAGACTTGTTGCTCAAGCTCCAGAAGAGTTAAAAGGGCATGAACATGTAGATGTTGGCCCTGATTATCTTGCAAATCTTAAAGAAAAGCTCATAACACAAGTGGAGAAGAAATTGAATCCCATGTTGAAAACAAAGCTCACACTTATGCTTAATAGAATGAACGAAAATGAACAAATATTTGCTCTCTTTATATTTGCATCAGCCCCTGAAAAAGAACTTAATGAGATGCTTCTAAAGTACGACTACAAAAATATTGAGAGGAGCATAACAGCCCTGTATGAGTTCTATAAGGATAAACCTTGGCCTGATAACTTCAGGAAGTACTGGTACATCCTAAGGGGGGTATACAAATGATAGTGGTACTTAGATTAGGGCACAGACCTGAAAGAGATAAAAGAATAACAACTCACGTAGCGTTAACAGCAAGGGCTTTTGGAGCTGATGGGATAATAATTGCAGCTGATGAAGATGAACACGTAAGGGAAAGTGTTGAAGACGTTGTAAAACGCTGGGGAGGGCAATTTTTCATAAAATTTAGTCCCCACTGGAAAAAGATAATGCGTGAATGGAAGGGAAAGATAGTCCATCTCACGATGTATGGAATTCATGTTGATGATATATTGCCCAAAATCAAGGAAGATTTAAAGAGTGGAGAAAATATTTTAGTTGTTGTAGGAGCAGAAAAAGTCCCGAGGGAAGTTTACGAGATTACTCATTATAACGTTGCAATTGGGAACCAGCCGCACAGTGAGGTTGCAGCGTTAGCAGTATTTTTGGACAGACTTTTAGAGGGAGAAGGGTTAAGGAAGGAATTCAAAAATGCTAAACTTAAGATAATACCCCAAGAAAGAGGGAAAAAGGTGATAGAGGTCGAGGAAGATGCTCAATAAATACAGACCAGTTTTCAAAGGTTACTTGGAGGCAATTGTCAGGCCTCTGGCGAAAATCGGTCTGACTCCAAATCAGCTCACCCTTATTGGAATGCTGATTTCCCTATTAGCTGCTTATTTCTTTACTATGGGAGAGCAGAGATTAGCGGCATTAACCCTAATCTTTGGTTCATTAATTGATGCCCTTGACGGCACTTTGGCAAGGCTAACCGGCAGGACTTCTCGTTTTGGGGCGTTTTTAGATTCAACAACTGATAGAGTCAGTGATGGTGCAGTTTTATTTGGAATTGCTTATGGGGGTTTGATTGATTGGAAAATTGCATTCATAGCTTTAATTGGGTCATATTTGGTAAGTTACGAAAGATGCAGAGCAGAACTTGCTGGAAGTGGGACTTTAGCTGTGGGTATTGCGGAGAGAGCTGAGAGACTGCTGATTTTAATAATTGCGGCACTATTTAATAAAGTGGATGTGGGAGTTTACATTGTTACAGTCTTAGCCTGGATTACGGCCTTTCAAAGGTTATGGGAGGCAAAGAAAAGGCTGAGCTAAAAAGAGAGGGATGATGATAATTTCGCTGGCTGAGTTGTGATGAACCCTGCCGTTGCTGACCTCAGATCTCAGATACTATGTCTAAAACTTCCCTTAAGTCGCTTATTATGAACTCACACTCTCCCCACAGTTCCCTCTTTTCTCCCGTTTTATCAAGCAAGATGCTCACCATATCAACTTGCCTCGCCCCAACACAATCTTTGAGGGGGTTATCACCAACATAAACCGCTTCTTCTCCTTTAACTCCAGCTTTTTTAAGTGCAATTTCGAAAACTTTCGGATGTGGCTTAAAGAATCCTGCCTCTTCACTCGTTGTTATGCTGTCAAAGAGATTAAGAATTCTCAACGCTTCTAAATGAGCTCTTAAATAGTCATTATCTGAGTCTGTAATAAGTCCAACATGATAACCTCTCTTTCTGAGCTCTTTTAGAGTTTCAACGACTTCTGGATAAAGTTTTCCATAGAGTTGGTGCATTTTCAAGTGGGTTTGCCAGAAATCTTCTGGAGCCTTAAAGCCATGTTTTTGGGCAAGCTTTTCAAGGATTTCAATTTCTATGATGCGTATTGGCTTGTAAGGTTTTCCTGCCAATTTGCTGAACTCTTCTTTTGTAAGATGCTCATACTCCTCCAAAAGCTGTTTTGCATTAACCTCAACCCCTGCATTCGCATTCTTCAGAACTTCTTCCATGATTTTGAGATGGGTAACGGCTTCGCTCTCTTTGCTTAAGAGAGTCCCAACAAAATCAAAGAACACTGCTTTAATCATAAACACCACCGTTGTTTATCTCCGATTTGTAGGTTAAAACTCTTTGTTATTTACGGATTAAATATTTAGAGTATATGAAAACTCTGTTGCATAGATGACGGAAATTTGTCAAAAAGTTTTCTAAATTTTGCCATTTTATCCGAAAAATTCACGAAAGGGATTTATACCTCCTCTTCATCCGATAACTGGAAAAAGTTTCGGAGGTGATCAAACTCAAGGGGAGTGAGGGATGAAGTGCTCAAAAAGCTCCCTGTAGAGGGCTACTGGCTCTATGGAGAATACGACTTCATAGCTAAGGTTGAATTTGCCGATGAAAATGAGCTTAAAGAATTCAGATTAAAACTAACAAAGCTTGTAGGAAGGGGAAAGTTTAAGCTTTTCCCGGTTAAACTGTCAAGTAACACACTTAAAAACCCCGCAGAAAATCATCAGATTAACGAAATAACAGAGAATAGCGTTTTTTATGTACTTTAAAGTTCTATTTTGTAATTTTTCACCACTTGGAGTGAGCATAGAGTGTATAAATGGTTCTGAATTATAATCATTATGGAGGTGAGGAGTGTGAAGGTTATACTGTTCATAAGTGTGCTTGAGGAAAAGGCCAGCGAAATTGAGGAGCAACTATGGAGGAAAGGGCTAATAGAAGAAATCCATCAAATTAGAGGAGAGCCAAATGTAGTGGCAGTTGCGAATGTTGAAGACGAGAGGAGCTTAAGAGACGTTACTCTTGAAATTTCTCGAATGAAGGGGGTGTACTCACTAAGAATTTACCCTGTGGCAGAATACCATACAAAGGAGGAGCTAAAGGGGTATTGGAATTCAAGACAACAAATATGGGTGTATTAAATCTTTGGTTCCGTTAAACCCTTCTTTTTAAGCTCTTCATAAGCCTTTCTTAAGACTTCTCTGATTTTATACCTCTTGTTCAATCCTCCAAGCTTATACGCTGCCTTTCTAAGGCTTCCTTCTTTCAAGAAGAGGTTCAAAAGTGCAATTTCTTCAAAGCTCAAGTTGTCGAGGTATTTGAGTGCCTTTTCTGCAATTTCGATTGGATTGTTCCCCTCATACGGAAAGTCTGCTGAGAGGATGGGTTTATCTAAGAGCTTGGTTATCTCAAATTTGATTATTGTTGCAGGGGTATTCGGAGTTAGGTGTTTGTAATGCTCTTTTAAAGCCTTCAGAAGTTCTTCCTTATTTTTAAATCCATCCAAACGGGCATCTTCGTCAGTGAGCTCAGAAACTTTTTTTGTTTCAACTCTCTTTATCACGCCTTTCCCCAATACGTACCCCCCAGAATGTATCAACACTTCATCACCTGGCTTTAGATTTATTTTTCTCCCCAATCTAATGGTTGCTCTCTTTTTTCCGCTGAGTATCATATCTTTATAGCGTCCGTCGAATTTTAAGTTCTTCACTTCACTCACCTTTCGTTTTTGGTTTCAGAAGGCGGAATTTAATGGCAATTACACCATAGCGGTTCTCCTTCCATTTTGGATACATTTCATGAAATCTCTTTAAGGCTCTTTCAAAACTTGGATTGTCCGGAAAAATTTTTTCAATGGGTTCCTCTCTAAGTACCTGTCTAAATGTCTCATATCTTTTTACGCTAATAACTTCTGCAGGTACAAGGTTGTTAAAAAGTATCTTGTCTCTTGCCTTGATGTCCTTTATCTGTGGATACGCTACCCTGACCTCAATTCTCTTTTTTCCGCTTTTTATCATTTCAAGGTATTCCTCTCTCACATAAAGTTTGTATATTTTCATCTCAACGTCCCTATGTGAGCTCTCACCTTAAAAACATGATGATCACCTATTCGCAAGACCAAATTATGGAAAAATTAAAATACGGTCAAGGCTTAGATATTACAGTGGTGGGATCAGTGAGAAAGTCACAAACTGCTCTGGAGTATCTTATATTAGTTGCGATTACATTGCTCTTGGTCAGCATAACTCTTAGAGTTATTATTTTTGGCATGAAAACTGTGAATACTGCAATCTCAAACTACACTAAAGAGATACAGGAAAGAATAATCCAGAATCTGTGAGGTGAAATCATGGAAAGTGTTTTAATAATCTTTGGGATTATTATGGGGATTCTAACATCATATACTGATATAAAAACCGGTTTTATTGAGGATAAACATGTTTCTGTACTCCTTGATATCTTTGAGAAACTGAGAACAAATTCTCCTGAAGAATCGGACTTTGGGTTGTTATCTAAGATTCCTGTCCCAGTGGTAGAGGTGGGATTATTATATTATATGTATCTTGGAATCAAATCAAATAATCCTCTTTTAGCACTTTCTGGATTGATAGGCTTTGGAACTGGGCTTTTACTTGGGTATCTCATGTATCTAATGGGAGGATGGGCAAGTGGAGATACACTAATACTGGCTGCATATGCAGCACTCTTTCCATATGCTTCGGAATTTGCTAAGATAAAAGCTCCCTATGCAGTTTACTATCCATTACATGCCTTAACTCTCCTCCTCAACAGTATACTTGGAATTTTCCCCTTTCTCTTTGTGTATGCCCTTGGAGACTTAGTTATTAAGAAAAAAATAGACAAGTTGAAAGTCGTTTTCACTGAAAACATAACACTAACTATTGAGCTGGCTCTCTGGATTATGGTCTCATTGGGATTGTTTATAGCTCTGCGGTATTACCTTGGCATTGCATTGCATCCACTGATTAGATGGATTGGAACTTTAGCAATAATAGGAATATTGGGGAAATACAAAAAGATTAGTAACATACTTGGGATTATTGTATTGGCTATTTTCACTTATATTGTTGGATTTGCCTTCCTGCTATCTTTTGCAAAGCTCTTGATTGTATTCTACATCTTCAAAGTCTTTTTCTCTCTTGTTAAAGTTCTCAGAGAAGAGATTCTCATGGAAAAGAAGCCTGTTGAGAATTTAAAGGAGTGGGACATTCTGGGAGAGTGGATTTATGAAAAGAACGGAGAAATTCTGAGAGACAGAGAGAGCTCTATAGATAGATTCAAAAAAGCTTTAACCACTGGTAATTTAAGTCTCCTAAAGCCACATTACGAGAGTCTCATAGCCTCTCCAACTGCTGAAGGTCTAACAAAAGAGCAAATAGAAAAGCTCAAAAGGCTTGTTGAGGAAGGAAAGCTCGAAAATGAGTTCATCGTTAGAAAATCCATGCCTTTTGCACCGGCGCTCTTTTTAGGGTTCTTAATCTCAGTATTTTATGGAGACTTGTTCTGGTTACTGCTCCAGAAGATGAGTGGGCTTTAAGTTTTTTAAACTGTCCTCACTAAGGTTTTTACTGGAGGCCAGCTCCGCGGAACAGTGAAGAATAGCAGGGCCTACAGGGATGATGAACTTTTGCTTTGCTGAAGAGTGATGAACACGCCCTTCACTGACCTCTTTCTTCTAAAATCTTCCTGATGATTTCTTTCACTTCCTTCAAATCCTTTGCAACATAATCCCCTTCAACACCTTTGTGGGGATTTACTGCTATGCTGACATCAGCCACTTTGAACATCGCAATGTCGTTGTGTCCATCTCCCACAGCTATTGTTAATGAAGGCTTAAGCTCCTCTTTTAGCTTTGCTAAAATTTCTCCCTTATTCTGGAAATCAACCCTTGCAATGACCTTTCCCGTTACTCTACCTTCTTCATCGAAAATGAGCTCATTTGCAAACACATAATCTGCGTTAAGCTCATCTGCAACCCTTTTTGCGAGACACATTAATCCCCCGCTAATTATGGCAATTTTAAATTTACTCTCTCTCAAAAATTTAAAGAGCTCTTTAACCCCATCCATGTACTCAACAGAATTTGCCCACTCCAGGATTTCCTTCCTCTTACGTCCTTTCCAGAGAGATGCATCCAAATCCGCCCATGTTTGATAATCAAATTCCCCTCTGAAGAATCTCTCGGCATATTCTTTTCCCTTATCCCAAGTACCAAAGCGCTTGTGCAATTCTACCCAGCTTGACTTTGATTTTACCAGCGTCCCCTCTAAATCAAAAGCTATTAGTCTAATTTCCACTTTATTCCCTCCATCCATACTCCCCAATTAGCGGAACAAACGCAACTCCACCGTGATTTATCACCTTTATTCTTCCTTTTTCATCGAGCTTTATCACTTCATATAGCTCTTGCCATAGGTGATAATTTCCAACGGGTATTATTAGCTTTCCACCAACTTTGAGCTGTTCTATCAAGGGTTCTGGAACTTTTGGGGCACCTGCTGTAACTATGATTCTGTCATATGGAGCTTTGGGGGGAAATCCTTTTGTTCCATCCCCCAAAATCACATGAACTTTATCTTCGTAGCATGCTTTCTCCAGGTTCCTCCTTGCAAACTCTACCAGCTCAGGGATCCGTTCAATTGTATAGACATCCCTCTTGACAAGCTCGTAGATTAGGGCGGCATTCCATCCGCTTCCGGTTCCAATTTCAAGAACATTCATGCCCTCTTTTAGATCGGCAACTTCCAACATTATAGCTACCATGTGTGGAGCGCTAATGGTTTGCCCCGCAGGAATAGGCAGAGGTTCATCAACATGGGCATAGTGTTTGTACCTGTCAAGAACAAACTTATATCTGGGGACTTTTAGAAAAGCTGTCTTAATATGCTTGCTTTTAATTATCCTTTCTCTCTCAAGCTGCCTAACAAGCCTTACCCATCTCTCATATAATTCTTCATCATTCATTGCTCTCACAAAAAAGAATTTGAAGAGGAAGTATTTTAGCTTATCTCTCCACGCTTTCATAGCCCCTATAAATTTTAAGCTTTCTACTTGCTCTTGCCCTTATCTGGTGTCCCATTAACCGTACTATTTTATCTGCCTTTGCTTTTCCATGTGTGAGCATTTTTCTCTCTGTTTTTATCTTTTCAACTTTGAAGGTATATCCTCCAACCTCAAGAACTTCACCTACGACAAATTCCTCATCTCTGTCCACTTGGACTTTGAATGACTGTGTAATTCCTTTGGGCAGGTAAATTGAGACTCCAATGATTTTTGGATACTTTAAGCTTTCTCCCCAGAGCGTTTTAACTTCACTTACTTTTGCTTTGCTTACTCTTTTATTTCCCTCAAGCTCTATGCCTGTAATCCTGACTTCATCGTTTTCAATCTCAACTATGTCTCCAACCTTAATTTCCTCATCTTCCGGAAGCTCTGCCTCAGTTTTGAAGCTTCTCTCGTGCTTGCTGACGATGAGAGGAATCTTCAAAAGTTTTGGCAGGGTAAGCATCCATACATTACCGCAGTCAAGACACTTAAGTGTAACCTCTCTTCCCCTCTCTTTAATCACTTCAATATTTTCACTCCCGCATTCTGGACATTCAAACTCCATTTCATTCACCTCGCAGTTTTATGAGCTAATTTCCATGGTTTATAAATCTTAGCTTTCTTTGAGTCTAACGAGATAACTTCTGCCCTCCTTGACACGCTCGATTAGTCCTTTTTTCTCCATATCTTTTAGGAGAAGGCTGACCTTTGCCTTTGAAACACCGAGCTTCTTAACGAGTGCACTTTGCAAAACAGGCCCATTCTTTAAAAGTTCAATGACTTTCTCTTCGTCACTTCTAAGTACTTCTACTTTCTCCTTGCCTCTCCTCTCCTTATACAGCATCCCCGCAAAGAATCCTCCTGCAAATGCAGATACAAATATCACTACAAGCCACAGAGGGGAAAATCCCTTAATTTCCCCTGAAAATCCAACTATGAAGTAGAATTCTTCTCCCGTTTTGACGTTTTCTCTTCTCCATTCCAGGACAAGTCTGTTTTCTGAGCTTTCCACCATGTCCGGAGATGGTATTATCGGAGAGAGAATTGCATATCCTTTTGGGATAAACAGTCTTACGTAGAAGACGTTCACAGGCTGATTGAATCTTATATAATAAGCAAATTGCTTCTTATTTTGGACATTTTGAAGCATCCCAGAAGAATAAAAGCTTATTTTGATCGTAATACGATCCCCTTTTTTAACTGGTGGAAATTTTACATACACGGCATTTATCCCGCCAACTATTTTGCTCACGCTTACGTTTACAATCTTCATCTCTCCATTGATTTTAACTATTGCATCGGGGTTTTCTATGGGATAGTCTGAGTAGAAGACATATCTACTGAAGTCAGTATTTGCTGTTAAACTGATTTCAATCGTTTCCTTTATTGTGTTGTCATTAATTATGTCAAAATAAATTGAGTAGCTTTCTATGTTGTATTCATATTCCTCTTGAGAAGAAGCAAGTGGAAGAAGGAAAATAGCAACTAACATTATGATTAAAGCTGACTTCCTTCTCTTGGATTTTTGATTTTTAACAGAGGACATACTTCCATACACTCCCTACAGTGAACGCATCTTTCATAATCAACGACGATTTTCTTCGTTTTTGGATCTATGCTTAGTGCATTTTCTGGACACTTCCCGACACAAACCCCACAGCCAACACATTCATAAGCTCTCTTGACTAAATAGTATGCCTGAACACCTTCTCTACGTTCAGGAGCAAATATTCCCTCTTCTTTGAAAACTATTTCACCAACCTTTATGTAATTTTCTCCTATTTCAACTTCACCGAGAATAGGGGCAACTTCTTTGATTCTTTTCAAGTTTATTGCTGTGTTTAGCTTTACTAAATACCCATTTTCGTGCTCTTCAATTGAATACTGCACAGGTTCCCAAACTCTCTTCTCCGGGAGCTTAATTCCAAGCTGCTCTGCTAACTTCTTCTGTCCCCTACTAAGCTGTTTCCATCTCCAGAATCCATAGGTTATCCATTCTTTAGGAAGATTAAGACGCTTTCTCCATTTTTCGAGCTCTTTCTCCCATTTATTCCACAGTTCTGGCTTCTCTTCTTTAAGTGTATAAATTTCAGCTAAGGATGAGCTTGGACACAAGAAGCATCCAATTCTGTCCAAGCGATGTTCATATAGCGGATTATACTTCAGCTTCCTTGAGAATATGTAAAGCCAAACTTCAAGGGCATTCCAGTGAAATATGGGGGAAGCTCCTATCTCATTAGGCACCCAAGGATTTCTCCAAATCCTCGGTTGCTTATATCTCTGGATACTTTCATATTTTCTCTGCCCTACAAACATCAAAACACCCTGAGGGTAGTGTTTTTTGATTGTTAGTGTTATAGGGCCGAGTTTTGTGACCTTACAGCACCAGCGGTAGTCCCTTCCAGGCGGAGAAAAGACATTTATGGCATGCCAGAAAGCATCTTTAGCATCGGCAACTATAAACTCAATATTTTTGCCTTCAAGATCTTTCTTCATATCCTCAATGTACTGCAGAGTTTCAGGGAATTCTATCCCTGTGTTGTTGAAGAAAATCGTAAAACCTTCTCCAAATTCTTCGAGCATCAATCCAAGAACAGCCAGGCTGTCTTTGCCTCCAGAAAATGCAACAGCCATTGGAAGTTTTATCTTCTCAGCAGTTTTTCTCATAAACTCTCTTGCTTCTCTGACCCTTTCTTCAAGTGCTGATTTGTTGGCTTTAATCACGTCATCAATTGTGGCATTTTTTCCTTCCCTATAATTAACACTTCTCTGGTGCCTTGTTTTAATACCTGTTCCTCTTTCTTTTGGATTTATTAGCTGCTCATAATCTTTTTTTGCTATTCCTGTGGCAATAACTTCTCCACTTTCGCTTACAACTATGACATCATCTCCTATCTTAATTGAGGGATCTGCCTCAATTATGCCTACAGGCAGAACATTTGCACCTTTCTTTATTGGCTTCACGGCACCTTCATCCACAATGATCCATTTTCTCATCCTCTTCCCAAAGCGCTTCCAAAGTGCAATCGCTCCTTCAACCTTAAGCCCGGGCTTCCATTTAAGTTCTAATGGATCAAAGCGGAGCCATCCAAAAATGTAGCCATCAAATATTATCTCATAAATGTCGTCTTCTCCCGGAGTTTTGTTGAGGAGAACAATCTTTCCATCAATTATCTCGCCGATATCAACCCCATAGTGCTTTTTAAACTCTCTTTTAATGAACTCTAAATCTTTTTCAAAAGCAAACCTAACATCTGCGGGAGGGGTTAAATTCAACTTAAAAATCCCTTCTTTCCCATGAATATCACATCTCCCGCTGATTAGAGGAACATTGCACTTCTCACACCAGTGAATGTAAGCTTTCCCCAAAAATACTGGACCTCTTCTCATTTTCTCACCTAAAGGAAAGAAAGGGAGGGGGTTTATAACAATTTTTGAAAAATAAACAAATTAAAATTACTGCTTTGCAACATATTCTTTTAACCACCATGCACTTCTTAGCCAACAGTGGCTTTGGCATCACAACTTCATCTACGAGGCTTAATGCCTCTAACTTTTAAATTAATAGCATTCCAAGTAACGTCATCCTCAGAAACTAAACATAATTTGTAAGAAAAAAATAAATGCCTATGGTGTGTTGGTTTCAACGACTTCCAGCTTTCCATATCTGTTTATTTTCCATAGTATCTCCATACCTAAATGCTCTGCAATTTGTGTTTTTCGTATTTCAAGAGAATAAACACCCCTTCCTATGTATTCTGAGGTTATCACTCCACCAACAGCATTTTTAAATAGCCTCATATATTTTTCCTCTATAACATTTCTGGGTATTAAATACACTGTTATTTTTCCCAATTTGCCCTCAAATCCAAGGAGAGTGCTATACCAGTCCACAGCTGCACTGTCTCCTTCTTTGAGTAAGTAGCCTTCTAAGTTGTAGACTATGTTGAATATTCTCTTATATTTTTCAGTAACTTGTTTGAAAAGCTTACCATATTTAGTGCTTACTTCAGAAGGATCTACAATACCTATCAATTTTCCAAATCTTGAAGAATTTCCTCCTATTTTAATTATGTTTATCTTTTCTAGATTCTCTAGGAAAATGCTCTTATCTTCTCCAGAAGCCATCCTTAGAACTTCGTTTATTTTTGTGTCAATCAGGTCTCCAAAACAATCAACAAGGATACCGTAATTGTTCTTTATTTGAGTGGGAACTACTTTTAGCCATATAAGCCAATCAACTGGTACCTCTGGATCAAACTCCCATATGTATGTTGTCCCTATTAAAAACTCCTTTTCAAGTATTTCACGAATCATTATTATCCCACCATAAGGGTATGCATTGGATATTTATTTATTTTTCGATATTAATTAAAGAAAGAGCATACTTGAATAAAATTGAGTTTGCAAAATTTATATTTGTGGATGGGGTATTTGTTTAGGTTATAGTGTAATTTTCTGAAAATTGTCAGAGATTTAACTTAAACTCCACTCTAATGCCCATTTTAGCACTTTTTCTCTTAATCAGATAGTAAAGTTTATATTATAGAATATCCAAGGTATATTGTGAAATGTTGTAAAGTCTGCAATAAGTTGAGTGTATGGTGGTAAAATGTTGCAACCCAATGACAAGGGATATCAGCTTATTAAAAGGGAACTTTCGAAATTTTTGAATCTTGAAGATAACATGTATAAGGATACCTATCTATTAAGGAGAATCTCAGCTCGGGCAAGAAGGCTGGGCATGAACAATCTAATGGACTATTATTTATTCCTAAAGAAGAACAAGAATGAACTTGAACAACTACTTTTGACCATCACAATAAACACAACAGAATTTTTCAGGGATCCAATCGTTTGGAAAACTTTTCAAAATAAGTTACTTCCAGAGATTATTAGATACAAGTGGATGGATAATTTAAAAGAAATCCGAATCTGGAGTGCAGCTTGTTCCTCAGGTCAAGAGCCCTATTCTATTGCTATGGTTGTACATGAAGTGCTTGGAGGGAAGCTGGATCGCTTTAAAGTGTCAATATTAGCAACCGACATAGACACGAAGGCTTTAGCAACCGCTATGTCCGGTATTTATCCAAAAAATATAGTTGACAAGCAAGTTCCCCCAAGCTTAAGGAAAAAGTACTTCATTGATGAAGGAGATTATTACGAGGTTAGCAGTTCTCTAAAGAAACTAATCACATTTAAGCATTTTAATTTACTAAGCAAAAGTTATCCAAAGGGATTTGACATAATCTTTCTAAGAAACGTGCTTATATATATGACACATGAAGCTCAAGGAATTGTATTTAAGAATATTTATTCTTCTCTTCAAGACCACGGGTATCTCATCCTTGGAAGGACTGAAAGCATAATTGGAAAATTCGCTCATTTGTTTAGAATCTATGACCTAAGCTCCAGAGTCTATAAAAAGAATTTGGAGTTGGTTAAAAATGGCTAGCGTTTTAATTGTAGATGATGCAGCGTTTATGAGAATGTTACTTAAAAGAATACTAACCCAAGCAGGACATCAAGTAGTTGGAGAAGCCTCAACTGGCAAAGAAGCTATTGAAAAGTATAAACAGCTTAAGCCAGACTTAGTAACTATGGACATAGTAATGCCAGAGATGGATGGAATTACTGCAGTAGGTGAAATAATGAAAATCGATCCAAATGCAAAAATTATAATGATAACAGCAGTAGGTCAAGAGGCAAAGGTTATGCAGGCACTTAAAAATGGGGCTAAAGGATATATTGTTAAACCGTTTCAAGCTCCAAAAGTTCTGGAGGAGATAAACAGAGTGCTTTCAGGGTGATACAATGTATCTCAAGAGAAAGACAAGAGTTCTAGTAGTCGACGACTCCCATTTAATGTGCAGGATAATAAGAGATATAATAAATTCAGATCCAGAGTTAGAGGTTATAGGAGAAGCTCACAATGGATATGAAGCTATAGAGCTTGTGAGGAAACTTAAACCAGACGTTATCACGTTAGACGTTGAAATGCCAAAGATGAACGGTCTGGAAACTTTAAAATACATAATGAGAGTTTACCCAAGACCCGTAATAATGGTGAGTTCTTTAACCCAAGAAGGCGCAGATGCTACGATTAAAGCTTTAGAGTATGGTGCTGTGGATTTTATCCCAAAACCTTCTGCGAATGAATTAAAAGAGTTCAAAGAAAACATTATTAGGAAGATAAAGGAGGTTAGCAGAGCCCCAATTAGACTGCTGGAATTTAAAGCTCAAAGGGTTTTACAGGAACAAAAGCATAAAGTAAAGCGCATTCCAGTTTTGGCTCAAAAAGTCGTTGTTATAGCTGCTTCTACAGGGGGACCTCAATCTTTGATGAAAATTTTTCCAAAATTTCCAGAAGATATTGATGCAGCTATTTTGGTTGTCCAACATATGCCGCCAAAGTTCACTAACTCATTTGCTAAAAGACTGGATAATATTTCAAGAATTGAAGTAAAAGAAGCTGAGGACGGAGAGGTAATTGAAAAAGGAAAAGCCTACGTTGCTCCGGGGGGGTATCACATGGAGGTTTCAATATACAATAAAAAACCAAGGATAAAGCTAAACAGGAAACCAAAGATAAATGGAGTAAGGCCCTCAGCAGATCCAACTATGATCACTGCAGCTGAGGTCTTTAAAAACAAAATAGTTGGCGTAGTTATGACTGGGATGGGTTCAGATGGTGCAAGGGGATTGGCAAAAATAAAAGAAGTAGGAGGAATAACAATAGCTCAGGATAGGGAAACCTCAATAATATTTGGCATGCCCAAAGCAGCAATAGAGTTGGGTGTTGTTGATCATGTAGTTCCCCTTGATAGTATTCCATATACTGTTCTTTCTGCATTAAAGACGCTCCAGTGAGGTGAACATGGTGGAAGACCTCTCTCAATATCTTGAAGAGTTCCTTGCAGATGCCAGAGAGAGGATAGATAACCTAAATAATGCTGTTTTACAACTTGAAGAAATTGCAAAAAGGGGAGCAGATGAAGGAGAAAAAAGAAGGATAATAGATCAGATATTTAGAGAAGCCCACACTCTAAAAGGAACTGCTGCAACTATGGGGTTTACCGAATTAAGCGAAGTTGCCCATAAGATGGAAAATCTCTTTGATGACATTAGAGAAGGAAGAATAGACATTAGCAATGATATCGTTGATATAGTTTTTGAATTCCTTGATGTTATAAGCGAAATGATTAACGATATTGAAAAAGGAAGAGAACACAAAATAGACTTGAAGTCTCTTTATGAGAAGGTCGATAAAATTAAGGAAAAAGTTGCTTTAGAGCCTAGCTCCAAAACTAAACAAGAAAATAATCTGGGAGAAGTTAGAAAGTACTCTGTGAAAGTTTTCTTTGACAAAAACAATACAATGAGAGGAGTGAGAGCATTTCTCATTCTTTCTGATCTCGAAGAAATTGGAGAGGTAATAGAAACGATTCCAGAGAGAAAAAAGATAGAAGAGGGAAAGCTTGAAGGTGATTCAGTTGAATACATAGTACTTTCACATAAAACACCTGATGAGATCAAGTCTATGATAAAAAAGCATCCAGAGGTATTGGGTGTTAAAATTAATGAAGCCTTAGAAGCTGGAGTAAAGAGAATTGAGATTTATCTTCAGAAGGAAGCACCGCTAAAAGAAGCCCGCTCATTTCTAATAATGCAAGACCTAGAAAGGATAGGCGAAATAGTTGACATAAAACCTAAAAAAAGCGAAATAGAAGCTGGAAAATTGATTGATGGAAATAGGTTCATAGTTTACTTAAAAACTCAAGAAGATGAAGAGACCATAAAAGAAATCATAACTAAGCATCCAGACGTTGAAAAAGTTGAGCTTGAGAAAAAAGAGGAAAAAAGGCAGGAAGAACCAAACATACAGAAGTTTGCAGATAGGATAAAGATAAGCAAACTTGTGAGAATCAATGTGGAACATCTTGATAAATTAATGGATTTAGTAAGTGAGCTTGTTATAAATAAAGGACGTTTGGAACAGATAGCTGAATCTTTAGAAAGCAAAGAACTTCTGGAAGCCCTCTCCACCACTTCAAGGCTGATGTCTGAACTTCAAGAGGAAATAATGACCATGCGCCTAATTTCTTTGTCTGAAATCTTTAACAAGTTTCCAAGAATGGTCAGGGATCTCTCAAAAGAGATGGGTAAAGAAGTTAAACTCATAATGGAAGGGCAAGATATAGAAGTTGACAGAGCTATTTTAGACAAATTGAGCGATATATTGGTTCATTTACTTCGTAATGCTGTTGACCATGGGATAGAGCCTCCGGAAGAACGAGAAAAGCTTGGAAAACCAAGAGTTGGAACAATAAAGCTCATCGCTAAAAGAGAAAAGGACAGAATAGAAATTGTAGTTATGGATGATGGAAGAGGAATTGACCCAGCGAAAATAAAGGAAAAAGCTATTTTAAGAGGCCTTTTAACTGAGAGTGCTGCAAATTCAATGAGCACTGAGGAGTTGTTAAACCTAATATTCATGCCAGGATTTAGCACTGCAGAGAGAGTTAGCAGTGTTTCTGGAAGGGGAGTGGGATTAGATGTCGTTCAAGAGATAGTTAAATCCCTCAATGGAAGCTTAAGTGTTAGGACAGAGGTTGGAAAAGGCACTTCTTTCATAATAAGACTACCTATAAGCACTGCAATAATTCAAGCTTTGCTGATTCAGGTAGCAGATGAAATTTATGCAGTCCCAATAAACAACATCCTCGAGAGTAAAGAGATCGTGAGAGATGAAATTAGGACAATAGGCAAAAAAGAAGTCATAGTTCTGAGAGGGGAAATAATCCCACTATATATGCTTCACAAGCTCATAGGGCTTTCTCAAAATAACAAAGACAGATTTCCAGCGATAATAGTAGACTTGGGTTCTCAAAAAATTGCGATAGGCGTTGATGAACTGCTTCATAAGAAAGATATTGTAATTAAACCTCTTGGAAAGCTTCTTTCTCATGTTAGTGGATTCTCTGGTGCAACAATATTAGGAGATGGACGTGTTGTCTTGATAATAGACATAAACAGTCTCTTGGAGGGAGCTAAGTATGGTGGAGTATGAGGACTACATAAACAACCTCTCTGAGATTGAGAAAAGCGCCCTCCTTGAAACCTTCAACATAGGAGCATCTCATGCTGCAACTGCATTATACCAAATGACGGGAATTGAAACATCTGTCTCAGTTCCTTCTATTGAGATAGTACCAATAAAAGATGTTGGAGAGGAATTTAAAGACGAGGTAAAGGTAGCAGTATACGTGGAACTTGGTAAGGAATTTGATGGCCATATCTTTTTTATAACTGATTTCCAAGATGCACTTAAAATATGTGGCTTAATGCTTGGAACTAATGAATGCAGTGAGTTAGATGAGCTTGGAAAATCCTCCATAATGGAAATGGGGAATATACTAGCATCGGCATTCGCTACAGCAATCTCCAACTTTTTAGGGATTACCATAGATCAAACTCCCCCTCAAATGGTTATAGACTTTTTACCTGCTATTATAGACCTTGCCCTAATAGATATTGCAAAGTATAGTGAATACACAATCCTGCTAAAAACAGACATAAAACTCGGAGAAACATTGTTTGAGGAACATCTGTTGGTATTTCCAAGAATTGATGGTATGAAAGCTATTCTCAAAAAACTAAAGGAGGTCTTAGGATGTTAGATGATTTAAGTGAATTCCATAAAGACATGGTTAAAGAGGGTATTGGAATAGCAATAACGCATGCCGCTACAGCACTGTCTAAGCTCTTCAACGATGTTGTGGATTTGGAAGTTCCAAAGATGGAGATTATTAACAAGGAGGAATTTCTATCCTGCATATATAATTTAGATGATAGATTCACAGTGGGTTTTGATATCCTAGAAGGAATAAGTGGAATAGCAATACTACAATTCTCAAAGGAAAGTACACTGACGTTATCCGCTCTTTTAATGGGATTAGCCCCTGGGGATGTCACAGAATTGGATGAATTAGGAGAATCTGCAATAATGGAAGTTGGAAACATAATGGTCTCCGTTCATACCGACATTTTATCGATACTCCTAAAAGAAAGCGTATCCCTAAGCCCTCCAAGACATTACAAAAACATAGATGAGCTTTTGAATGACATAAACAGACCAGAGCTTAAAGAGACTAACAGAATCATTCTATTTAAAACACGCTTCTACAATGAAAATTATGGCATAGAGACATTTTTCTATTTGATCCCTTCATTTGGGTCAATTGAAAAACTAATCAAGAGCCTAGAAGAGGAGTTAGAGAGGTATGGGTATGGAAATTAGAGTAGGTATAGGGGACTACGCAGTTAGCAAAAGAAAGGGGGTGATAAGCACATATGGGTTAGGGTCCTGTGTAGGCATTACTTTGTATGATCCAGTAACAAAGGTGGGGGGATTACTACATGCATTGCTTCCAGAGGCAAATTCTTACAACAGCAAAGGAAACCCAGCCAAGTATGTAGACACTGGACTCCAGCTTCTCATAAGGGACATGATCAAGCAGGGAGCTCTAAAAAGTAGAATTCGAGCAAAACTGTTTGGAGGAAGCCAGATGTTCATGCTCTCAAACGAAAATCTACAAATTGGAAAAAGAAACGTAGAAGCAGCAAAAAGAGAATTGAAGAAATACAAGATTCCAATAGTTGCAGAAGATACCGGTGGTAAAGGTGGAAGAACAATCCGTCTTTTTCTTGAAACAGGAGAGGTTTTTATGAAAAAAGTTTTGAATGGCAATGTTGTTGAGGTAAGGCTTTAGGAGGTGGATGAAAAATGGATATAAAGCGGAAAATTACCCTTTCCCTGGTTGGAACTGTCTTAATCCTAATATTAGTCTTTTCAGTAGGTACAATATATATGATAAATGGACTAAACAAGGATCTCTCTACACACATAATTGAAAAAAGTAATATGATAGGAGGGGAAATAGCTGAAACAAATGCAGAACGTGTTGCAGAAAGCTACTCAGCCTTTCTCAGTAAAGTTGAGTCATTAGGAGCTGTCGCAAATGCTGCAGTTCAAGAGATGTATTCTTTAAATCTGGATGACAGGCTCTTTAAAGACTCTTTACTTAAAAGATTTAAGAGTATAAAAAATTCAGAAGCTGAAGTAATGTATGTTTATTTTGGAAGAGCAGATGATGGCTTGATGATTATGTATCCAGAGGAAGAGCTCCCAGAAGGCTATGATCCAAGGGTAAGACCATGGTACCAAGATGCGTCAAAAGCCGGTAAAGCCGTTTGGACTGAGCCTTATAGAGACGCAACAACAGGTAAATGGGTAATAACCTACAGTATTCCGGTATACTATCAAGGAGAACTAGTTGGAGTTATAGGCTTGGATGTTTCAATCTCAACCCTTGTTGAAAAGGCAAATTCAATAAAGCTCGGACAAAGTGGATATGTTGCTGTGGTCAATAAAGATGGAGTCGTGCTTGTACATCCCAAGGAAGAATATGTAAACAAGCTTAACATATTCCAAGACCCCTCATTAAAAGAGTTAGCAGAGGCTATCAGAAAGAGCGGTGGGAGTGGTTATGTCCACTATACCTTCGAAGGCGTAGACAAAATTGGAGGATTTGCAAAGATACCCCAAACTGGATGGATTGTAATTTCAGTGGTTCCACGAAAAGAGATTATGGGAACGTTTGATGAGTTAGTAGATGTCACAAATAATCGTATTAAAGAAAGCTCCATGGTATTGCTTGCAATAGTCTTAATCTCTGGACTAATAGCAACAGGTGTTGGTTATAAAACAACAAGCTCTGCATTTAGAGTCCTACCAGAATTAGAAAAGGTTATTAGGGCGTTTTCACAAGGTGAATTCAAAAAAGCAAGTGAAGAGATAGAGAAAATTAGCTACAAAGAGAAAGATGAGATTGGTGCATTAATGGAATCCCTAAAGATGATAACAACAGAGCTTCGTGAGGTTCTTAACAGCATTGCAGACACTCTTGAGCAAATAGCTAAAGGAGACCTAAGTAAGGACGTTTCAATAGAAGCTAAAGGAGAACTTAAAGAAGTTGTTGAGTCAATAAGAAAGACACTTTCTCAAATGAGAGAGTTAATTGGTGGAATAATAGAACAGGCTGAAATTCTTGAAGAAAGGACAAACAGCTTAGTTCAAGTGGCTTCTGATGTTACAGAGGCTATAAACCAAGTAAATGAAGCAATACAGCAAGTTAGTGTAGAAGCACAAAGACAACAAGAGACCATAAATCAAATAACAGAAGGAGCAAAAATCATGGCAGAAGTAAGTGGAGAAAGTGTAAACGTGCTTAAAGAGTTCGAGTTGGCGACAAATGAGGTTGTCAACATAGCCAATGAGGGAAGGGAGAAGGGTGAAGCATCAGCAATGCAAATAGAGAGCATTCAAGAGACGATGAGAAAGATAGAAGAAACAGTAAACAAAGTTAGTGAAATGTCAAAGAACATAGAGGAGATTACGAACGTCATAACAAGCATTGCCGAGCAAACTAATTTGTTGGCTTTGAATGCGGCTATTGAAGCTGCTCGTGCTGGGGAGGCTGGAAGAGGATTTGCAGTCGTAGCACAGGAAATAAGAAAACTAGCAGAGGAGAGTAAGAAAGCAGCTGATAACATAAAGGGAATAATAGGCAAAATGGCAGACGATATAAGGAATGCTGTAGATACTACTAGAAATGGTGTGAAAGTTGTTGACAATTCTGTTGAAACACTAAAGGAGACAGTCGACTACCTATCAAACATAGCAGAGCTAGTGCAGGAGTCTGGTAAGAGGCTTGCAGAAGTTAGAGATTACACCATAAGAACCCAGGAGGAAGTGGATAAAGTATTGCGTGCTTTAGAAAACTTAGCAGCTTCTGCAGAAGAATCCACAGCAAGTGCTGAGGAGGTAAGTTCAGCGGTGGAGGAACAAACAGCAGCTATTGAAGAACTAAAGAGGGCATCAGATGGGCTCAGGAAGATTGTTAGTGACCTAAGAGACTCAGTTTCAGTCTTTAAGCGTTGACCTTCATTTTACATTTTAGGAGGGACGAAAAATGAATGAAGTTGTAGCTTTTAGGCTTGGAGATGAAGAATTTTGCCTTGACATAGCGAATGTTAGGGAAATCAAGGAGATGATGCCAATTACGAGAGTTCCTAATGCCCCCGACTTTATAGAGGGAGTCATAAACCTGAGAGGGCAGATAACTGCTGTCATAGATTTAAAGAAAAAACTCGGCTACTACGATGAAAGTACAGTGGAAAATAAGAACATAATAATCGCGGATATTAAAGGAGAAACAGTAGGCATTATAGTTGACTCCGTTTCAGATGTCTTAACCCTGTCAGAAGAGGAGATAGAGCAACCTCCAAAGATGCTTGCCTCAAAACTTGATACCAAATTCATAAAGGGGATAGCAAAAATAAATAACGGAGAGAGACTCTTGATAATGTTGGATTTGGACAAACTCTTTGAAGAGGATGAGTGGACAATTTAGTTTACATGCTGACTTTTCCATATTTTATTAATTTATTTACTATTTTTCTCCCATCCATTGTTAAATCAACAATTTTCCTTATCATAACTATTTTAAGAAGTCCTTTGTCTATCATTTCATCATATATTCTCTCAATTTCTTCTTCACTTATCCCAAGGAACTGGTGAAGCTCTAAAGGATGTATTCCGGAGTATAATGCTAAAAGTATCTGCTGTTCTTCAGGACTCAAACGTTCAAGCTCCTTTAATTCCCTTTTGATTTCTTCCTCTATTTCATGCTGTATTTCTTCAAACTCACTCGCTATTTTTTCCATAATTTCTTTTGATTTTGGATTATAGTTTAGGAGATATCTCACTAAAAATAAACCTACTTTCCTATTCGGAATATAAACATATGAAGTTACACTTTCATTTCTATGTAGGTGCTTTAATTTTAGGGCGTTTATTTTCTTGTTTTCAAATTCCTTCTCTTCCACTTCAACATCTTCCAAATCATAGAAGAGGGAGATAACGTTTTTTCCTTGAACTATAGCTGCGTCTTTTGTACCTCTCGTGGAGAGAATCCTTATCTCTCCTTCAGTCCATTCAGACTTCATGTTAATAGCTCCACCTTTAATTCTAGCAAACTGAATCATTACTCGTTGTTTGTTAAGAAGAATCATAAAAACAGTGTCTATAAAGCTTTCAAACTTCTTTTCATCGAAAATTAGGGGATTCTCCCCCAAAGTCAAAATAACGTACAAATCCCCTCTTTTTCCACCATAGAATCTTAATCCAAAATGATCCTTTGTTGGGTCTAATTTTACATTATCTGGTATTCTCATACCTACATCAGCTAAGTTAACAAAACGATACCTCTCTTTCTTTACTATCTCTCCCCTTTTTAGATATTTCAAAATAATGCCTGTTTCATCTAATTCCACCAAAACATCTTTCCATTTTGGCGTACTCGTCGTCCACGAGCTTATTACGGTTGCTTTAGCTCTCAATTCCATAATTGCCATAATAATTCCCCTTTTAGAAGCTTTTCAATGGAATTATTATGAAGGGAACTTTTTAACTTTTTTGTCTTTTCATTAATTCTATTTCTTCCTTTCTTCAAGCTTTGCCGCTATGTATGCTAATAAAAGTATGAATGTAACACCTCCGATAAATCCTGTCCCTCCAAATAAAACCTTTGACTTTAGTGGAACAAAGGTAACATTTTGCTCAACGATTTGTGGTACCTTGATGGTTTCTGTTTTCTCTATTATTTGGGGCTCACAGGTTGTGTTATTTGTGGTATTTAAGAGTGGCTTTAATTGTGAATTAGATTGTGAATTAGCAGGCTTTTTGCTATATACTGTAAAGATTGTACTGTTTTGGAAGAACATACCCATTGAGCTTAAAGAACCTTCGATTGTGAACTTTCCTGGCTTATTTGGAAAAATAACAAACTTGTAAGTCTTTGTACCATTTACAGGCAAAGTTTCATTGATATATAACCAATTCTTATTTACACTCATAAAATCTTCACTGTAAATACCAAACTCTCTTGGTACTGCAATTCTTAGCATGAAAGGAGCTTCAAAGTTTGAAAAGTTTTTAACAGTAACATTGACCTTTATTCTTTCTCCTACTTCACCATCTTGGGCTTTAATTATAACAGCATACTTTGGCTTGTATCCCTCAACCTTAATCCAAGCTTTGTTAGATGTAAACTCAAGCTTTTGAAAACCATTGCAAGCAAGCTCAAATGGAGCATAAGCGATTACTTTTACCTGGCCTGCATAGAGAGAACCTTCTTTTAGCGCTTTTAGCCTTATGGGTATTTTCACGCTTTTTCCAACTTTAAGTTCTTCAACAAAGCTTGTATATTTATCCACGATTTCAAATTCCTGCGGGATAGAGGGTATTATCTGGAGAAACTTTAGATCAACTTTTCCTTCATTCTTTAACTCGATATACCCACCAAACTGCTGATATTGATTAACATTCTCTGGAACTAAAAAAGTAACATTCAGCAATGCATACTCTTCTATCTTTGGAATTCGTTTATCATCTAAAAATGCCACCATCTCTACACTGGTTTCTTTAGTAATATTTAAAATCCCAAGAGTTAAGCCATTGTAATATAAACTTGCCCCAACATTTTTCAGGGAAAGGACATCACTTTTAATGACTTTTCCACATGGGTTAAGCAACGATAAATAAACACTGTCCCCAAATATTTTTTCAACTTTAATCAAATACGGCCCTACTCTCGCTATCTTGCCTTCCTTCAAAGAAAATTGATAATCTGGAAATACTTTTATGTTCAAATATGCTCCCTTAATTATTAAGCGAGCCTTTATATACTCCTCGCCTATAAGATCGTCAACTACTAAATATCCATCTCTAAAAGTTACAGTCTGATTTTTTGTAACTTTAAAACGTACATTATTTATCTCAATCTCAGCTTCTTCTGTTATGTTGCCATTGTTCTCTGTTATCTTATATGTGAGAAATCTTATTTTCCAATCTCCAATTATGTATGTTTTGTTTTTGGCAAGAAAGCCATCAAAAATTGTAGGTTCGGGTATTGCAGAGATCCTAAGATTTCCAAACTTTTCGGTTGAACCCTTCCTCACTGTCAAGTCTTTACTCTCTTTTTCGTTGTATATCCTGAGAAGGACTTTATCTTTGCTGACAGAGCGAAGCAATATTTGATATCCGTTAATACTTATTGACTGACCCTCAAGAAGATATGGAAATTTTATTTTAGTTAGAGCATATATCTGTTCTCCCGCTATCACATTTTTATATGTTATATAAAACCTGTCTGCCTGAACCTCACTCCCAACTGAAATTAGGTACTCCTTATACAATTTAGGGCCTCTAATTATTGTGAGCACATCCCAATCAGTAACTGAAATGTCCTTAGCTTCTATTGAATAACTTCCTACTTTAACAACACTTGGGACTAATATCCATCCTGATATCTCCGATTCCGCATACACTCCTTGTGATATCAAGATTAAAACAAATATTATCCAAATCTTTCTCATGCTAACCCCCCCATATGAGTGGAAAGATAAGCCCACCTACATGTATCATCTTGGTCATTATATAGTTCCCCAAGAATACTCCAATTGCAGACACCCATGTTAGCATTACAAAATAGTAAATCGCTGCTCCAAGATGTCCTCCATCTGAAAACTTTATTGCAATAGCAGATACAAAGGAGTGGATTAAGATCATCAAAAGTATCATGTAATTAGTAAGGGTAAGGCTTGTTTCAGAGGGTATGAAGAGTATATTTGTTACGAATCCTCCTTGAGTCTGTATGTTTGAGAATACTTTATTTATATATAGAACAACTTGAAAAGACGCTGCTAATGAAAATGCAAATGCTCCCGTTACTCCAAAGATAACACCCTTAAAGCTCGATACACTTTGCACTCTCTTTCTTCTAAGTCTTATAAGCCTTTCAAAATTTCTCGAGATAATCAATCCAACGTATTCCGGATCAGCACCTAATCTTATGCTCTTCCTGAATATTTCTGAAAACATGCTAATCAACCAACTTCCAGTATCTGAGATAAAATAATCCCATGCTCTTGTATCATTCACTCTAACAGCTAACCTACGATATAGGTTTCGTATATCCGTTGTAAGGGTTCCAAAGTCATGAGAGCTTAGATACTTAAGAACTAATGTTACAGAACTCCCACTTGATGCTAAAGAAGTGCTTAAGCTTCTTATAAATGCAGGGAAGTTTTCATCTTTAATAGTTATGTTGGCTTCTTCCTTGTTTAATACTCTCCCAAAATAGGCTAAAGGCGTTAAGATTACAGCTAAAGAAAAGAATTCTGGAAAGTTGAATCTTGGTCTCACAACAAATATATAAACAACTGATGTAAAGATAGTCCCAATTATAGAAATCAACAATGCCCTTAACACTTTTCTCTTTCTTCCATTATTCATTGCATTTTTAGCCCATATTTTGTCTTCAGGCATCCTATATTTTATCACCAACAGAACACCAATTTCAGTAGCTAACACCAAAATCAAAGCAAAGATTGTTAAGATCTCTATACTCTGTCCAGTGATTATGGGACCTATAATAATGAATGCAACCATGAAAACTACTGCAATAATGAGTGAGGAGTATATTTCCTTAAATATATCAAGGTCATAAAGAGCTCCTTCATAAAATGTCTCATAATCGTCCATAACTGTTTGTTGCTCCCGCAGGAGGTACTCTTTAAGCTCTACACCACTATCAAGAGAATAAGCTAGTCTATCGAGGAAATCTGCAAAAACTTTGCTTGGACTTCTCTTTGATAAGAAACGGAGAGCAGTTGGCAATCCGCAATTGAACTTTGCTATAAGAACGTAAATTTTCCTCATCTCTCCTGCTATAGGTTCAAGAGTTTCTTCGGACGCAATGTTCCATATAAGTTCTGTTCTGCTTACATCACTTGTTGATAGTACAGCGAAATAAGTGGCAAAGTAGGGTATTTTTGAATTAATTTGAACTTTTTTGGAACTAACTCTTACGTAGGGATAGAGAACAGCATAAATAAGTGGAAGGGTGGAGATAGCATAAACACTAACTTTTGCCCATGAAGGGAGAGTGTACATTCTAAGAAAGATTGATGTTAGAACGAACATCAACATTGCAAGTGATGCATTGGGCAATATAACCTTCCTTAAATATGTCCTCACATCAAGGTCTGCTTTTGTGAAAGCACTGGTATTACTGCTTGCCATAAGCTCACCTCATATCCTAAAGCTTAATCCCTCAATCCCCTTCTCATAAAAGTTCTTTATCTCACGATAAACATCCCAGTAGCTTGTAATTCCCAATTCACTCATTCTCTTGATTATTCTAGCTCTTAAGAATAATTCATTGTATATATCCTTGGGGTCATCGTAACCTGCGACCTCTGCTATTTTCCTTTCTAAAATATACGAATTGTTCATACCTCTAAAGATGTGTCTATCACTTACTGGGTCCCACTCAAATACGTCCCTTGTAGCGACTCCACCAATCTCTTCATAGTATCCTTCAATTTCAACAACATTGACAACTCTTCTAAGGAACTTTCCTCTTACATAAACAGCCTGTTGGAAAATAGCAATATTTAAGTTATCTATGAATGTAACAGGGACGTTAATTGGGCTCCCTGTAAATCTTTGTATCATCTTCTTTATATCTCCTGCGTGGAAAGTACTTAGAACTGGGTGTCCAGTTTGCATTGCTTGAAATGCCACAGCACCTTCTACACCTCTAATCTCACCAACTATAATATAATTAGGTCTTGATCTCAAAGCCGCCTTTAACAAGTCGAAAAGAGTCACTCTGCTTTCCTCTGGTCCTCTTTCTCTTGTAACTAAACGTTGCCAGTTGGGATGTGGAACAACAACCTCGGGAGTATCTTCGGCAGTATATATTTTTGAGGAGGGCTTGATAAATGGTATTATAGAGTTTAATGTCGTTGTTTTTCCACTTGCAGTTTCTCCACAAACAAAAATACTCATACCATACTCCAAAGCAATCCATAAGTATGCTGCAATTTCAGCAGAAAAAGTATTCCAGTTTACAAGCTGTACTACGCTTAATGGAGTTGCGGAGAACTTACGAATTGTGGCTGTTGGTCCCTTTAAACTAACATCTGGGCTATAAATGATGTTTATACGCGATCCATCTGGCAATGTACCATCTACTATTGGGTTTTTATCACTGACCGGTCTACCTATACGTTCGCTTAGGCTTTTAAAGTAGTCTGCTAATTTTATCTCGTTCTCAAAGGCAATATTGGTTGGTAATGCGTCAAAAATCTTGTGAACTAAAGATATATGGTGAGCACCTAAAACGTGGATATCTTCTATGTATGGATCTCTTACTAAAGGTTCTAGGGGTCCTACACCAATGACATCTCTTTTTATTAGATAGCGGAATTTGTCGAGTTCCTGTTTTGTGAATGAAATTTTCCTCCTTCTTATAAAGCCTCCACCAGAAACTAATTTTTCAACAGCAATGTTGAATAGCTCATCTAATAAAGCTTCAAATTCCTCAGGATCTTCCGGAATTTCTCTTAATGGAGCCATCTCTAATATCTTGTCTTTTATAAGCTCATACTTCTTTTCTTCTTCCTTTGTCTCTATTCTCGGTTCTATAACAATATACCTTTTCTCAGTCCTCGGATCACCATATATATGGATAAATATGGGGTCACCTATAGGATAGATAATATTTGGATACTTGATATCTTTCATATCTCTACTTAGGCTCACGTGGAAGTTTGGAAGTTTTCCATATTTTTTGGTGAAATTATTAATGTATTTTCTAAGATGTGGGTTTCTGTATATTGCTGCTTCTAAGGTATCATTAAACTCAGCCATCTCACACCACCGTTGCTATCTCTACTATGAACCCTACTCTCGGTTCTACTCTAAATGGTATTATTCTCTGGAATAAGCCCTTAGCGTTGTTATATTTTATAATCATAGCAGAATTTTTTAGATCTCCACCAAATACCTTAACTTGAAGTCTTATAAGCAGAGTAGATATTTCTTCAAGTTTTAAAAGAAGGTCTTCGTCCATTTCTTTTTCGTTGACTGTTAGCGTAGTAACCTTTCCTAATGAACTCATTTTTTTCACATGTTCAGTGAACATTCTTAACGCAGAATCGCTAACCTTTTTCCCAATTATGGGAGTTATGGAGTCTATTATTATAACATCAGGTTCCCATACTCTCGGCTCATTAATAAGTCTGCTTAAAAACTTCTCTTCACTAGAAAGAGTCGATAAAAGCGGATAGAATGACACAAATAAGAGCTTTCTTCTTATAAGAAAAGGTATAATTTCATAACCCAAGGAATACATTTGATTTATAAACTCGACAGTTGTGTATTGGCTTGATAAATAAGAAACAGAGTGACCATTGGACAGGAATCCATAGAGAAGTCTTTGAGAAAATACAGATTTTCCACTCCCTCTATCTCCCTCTATTAACACTATACTTCCGGCTGGAATACCTCCGCCTAATCTCCTATGAAGCTCATCGTTTTTTATTGCTATACTTAACAACTCTCCCATTTCTAACACCTTTAAACTTTAAATACTAAGCTTCTTTTCTTTCCATTTTCTACTATAATCGTGATTTTGTGATATTGAACTGAAGTATCCACAACAGTAGCATTAACGCGAAGCTCTCCAATCTCATAAGGGTTTAAAACTTCAAGACCTGGGTTACTTAAGTTATCAAATACGAGATTAGATGAGTCAACTATCTCACCATCAATAAGCACGACAACATTATTCGAGCTAAACAAAAAGCTCTCTTTTCCAGTGTTTTTAATATAAAAAACATAATATGTGTTGTTATCAACCAGAGGTATGTTTTCGGGATCATTGATTATAGCAAAGTCTATTTTTAAATCCCGTGCAAAAGTGAGTCCTTTGTTCTCTATTTCTCCTGCAATGTTTTGAGTAGTTACGTATAATGCCCCAGATACCATGCCCGCAACTAATATTGCTGCTATGAAGAGTATAAGCTCTGAAATGACTCCACTTCCCAATTTTATCCCTCCAATGTACAGTACCAGGCTTCACTGAGAACATTAACCTCTCCAACTGTCTGGTTCTGATCAATCCACACCCACTCCCACTTAATCTTTAACGAACATCCATATTCCGTTGTAATTACTATGGAATGAATTTCGTTGATTTTTGGAATATTGGTCACATTTAGTTCAATGGTCTCTCCGGGAAGTAGGTATTCGCGTGATTCTAAGGAAACATGATTTGAGTTTATGCTCCCATCATAAAGTATGTTCCAATACTGGGGTCTTAAAGTAATGCCGTTGTTGGTTACATTGAAATACATGCTATAATCACTAGTTCCTTCTCGGTAAGTCCAGTTAACATCAAGGCGTTGGTTGAGCAAGTTAATTTTTGCATTTTCATGCACTTCTTTTGCCTTACTGATCTCAATGTATGTGTTTTCAAAAGAAGTATAAAGTAGAGAGATCATAAGTAAAGCAGAGATCACTATTATACTGAAAGCTACTGAAACGCTAAAACCCATTGCGATCCCCTACACTCCATAGAATTCCTCGATTGCCTTTGTTATTAGCTTCATCTCCCTCTCAAGCATGTCTAGGACTTCTCTACTAACTCTTGTGCCCCTAAGTCTTTCAATAAATAGGAGTGATATCACATGATCTTGAATTGTTAATTTATCAGCTGGTTTCCAATCAGGCTCTCTATAATGAGGCTTTGTTCCTTTTGCATACTTCAACAGATCATTGAGAACTTCCTCGGATATCCACCCAAGTTCGTAGTAGTATTCCAAAACATTCTCGAGATTTTGGACACCTACTCTCTCCATTAAGAAACCAAGCCACTTCAGTGCAATCATAGTTGAAATCATATCATCAGGAAGCTTTTCCAACCTATACTTCCTTGATGATCTATCGAATAGCATCAAACCAATATCTTTTGGTATATTAAGTTGCTCCTCCATAGGTGTTTCCTCCCTTAAACTTTCATTAACACTATCTCCCCCATACTCTCCATCTAAACGGATTTCGGGTGCACGTAAATATTCGTTAGAGATTCTCTCTGTAGCTTTTGCGTCTTCTTGAGTGACTTGATTTTCACTTTGTTGTTCCTTTTTTTCCTGAGTAAGGTTCTTAGAAAGTTCTTCGAGATGTTTTCTAATTTCTTCAATTCTCTTATCCAGCTTTATTAGTCTGTCAACTTGTGAAGCATATTTTTCCATGACCTTTTCAATTATCTTATCAACTTGTTCTGGTTCAAGAAGGTCCATTTTGGCAATTAGTTTTTCTCTTAGATCATTTATTAGAACTGTAGGTACTTTCCCTTGAAGTTTTTTAAGTTTATTATCTATCTCCAGCTCGGTTATCATTCAAAACCCTCCGAGAGCACTTCATATATCACAGACTCCACGTCCATTCCATGACTGGATAAAAGTCTTAGATCTGCTTTTATTTGTGCGATTTCTGCTTTTAAATCCTCTATCGCTTTTTTGATGTCCTGAATTTCACTTAGTATTGGATTGTTCCTGCTTGTGTCTCTAAATGGATTTATCTCCTCTGAAACTACCTCGTAGAGCATCATAACGTCTTTTATTGTTTTATTCAAGCTGTCAATTTCTCCCCTTATCTCCTGTATTTGGCTTTTCAAAGTGTCTATGCCCATCTTTATCCTGGGAATGTCATTTTCTATCTCAGAAATTCTGGACATTATGGAATTTAATTTTTCTTCAAGTTCACTCTTATCCTCACCTTCTTGAGATACTTCTTCAACATCTATGACAACTTCTTCAACATCCTCCTGCTTTTCCTTGCTCCTCTTGAATTTGTCTTTTAAGTACTTGAATGACATCTCTGCCACCTCTTAAAAGAGAAAAAATGAAAATAAAAGAGATTACTTAAGCTCTATGACCTGGTTGTTGCCAATTCCATAGCTTGGTGGTGTTGTAAACGCTGTAAATCCTGAAGCACCGAATTCTGGCTTAACTTCAACACTTACTGTTGTTCTTGTTGGTATTCCGTCGGTATTTGAGAAGACCGCTTTAGTGTCAACTACAATAATTGCTATATCTCCCGCAGTTATTGTTGGAACATCACCGCTTAGTGATCCATCAACATCCTGAACAATTATTAATCCAAAGTGGGTATTGTCATTGTCCAAAACATTCCAAATGGATGCAATTGTTATGGTTCCATTGTTTAATGTTTGACTTGAAAGCTCTACTTCACTACCACTTAGAGATAATCCACTACCTGTAAGATTAGCGCTCTTTACAGGCAATGTTTTACCCGTATCTGTTTCAAGGTATCCTGAGGTAATTATGAGGTTATTGGAGCTGTTTCCTGTAACCTTTAGGTATCCACTTGAGATTGTAAAGTTAGCATTGGTGACTGAAGTTGTTTTAAGGCTTCCACCAGTTACTGTTAGAGTACCAACGTAGTTACCATTTGAATCTTGCTTTAATGTTCCGCTTACGGTTAAGCTAATTGTATCACCAGCAGAGGTATCATAAGTTACATTTTGATGGGTGCCTACAAGTGTTGCATTGAATATTTTTCCATCCATATCCGTTGAAATTTTTACTCTTGTAAAGTCCTTGTATTCTAATATAGCAAGCTTCTTTTGATCATTCAACACTAATTTCGTCTGACTCAGATCTATTGGCTCACCACCAGCTTGGAGTGAAATGTATATTCCCATTTTATCAATCTTGTTTCCTGAGATGCGTCCTACTACTTTGTCGATTTGTAATCCTGTTGCTACTTCCTTTGTTGTTTGCCTTCCTGTAGATTCTGCTCTTTGCTGCAAGTAACCGCTCGTATTAATAAGAACTGCTGCCGCCACTGCCGCCACTAAAACCATAGCTATAAACACAATCAAGGTGCCAATACCAACGGCACCACGCTTCTTCATTTTTCTCACCTCACTTTAACTCGATAACCTCTGCCTGTCCATAGCTTGGTGGTGTTGTAAATGCTGTAAATCCTGGACCTCCAAACTCTGGTCTAACTTCAACCGTAACTGTAGTTCTTGGTGAAATTCCATTATTGCCAAAGATTGCGCTGACATTTGCTGTTAAAATGACTATATCTCCAGAGTTAATGCTTGGATAATCGGCTCTAACTGAATTATCGACATCCTGAACCACTATAATACCAAAGGTTGTTGATGTTAGGTTTTTCCAAACACCTAGACTTGTGTCAAACAATCCATTGCTTAATGGGCTGTCGTAATACAAGTTGTTTGAACCATTATACCCATATTGGAGAACAACAACGTTCTGCCCATCACTTAAATAAATCTTTGTTTGGTTGAGGTCTATCGCTTCTCCACCTGCTTGAACTGAAATATAAAATGCCATTAAATCAATCTTACCATTGTTTTGGTCTACATGCCCTACTACTTTGTCGATTTGTAATCCTGTTGCTACTTCCTTTGTTGTTTGCCTTCCTGTAGATTCTGCTCTTTGCTGCAAGTAACCGCTCGTATTAATAAGAACTGCTGCCGCCACTGCCGCCACTAAAACCATAGCTATAAACACAATCAAGGTGCCAATACCAACGGCACCTCTCCTCTTCTTTATAAAATGTCCCATGCCAAGAGCACCTCCATTGGAGATTCTGCAATAAGTAATAAGTACTTTTGAATATAAAGCAATTTTTTGTTTTTGCCTATGTATATGGGAATGTATCTACATATGTAGATATTTACCAAAAAATTGAGTAATAAGCAAAAATTTGTAAAAAATTGAAAAGAACTACAGCTTCTCAATCATCAAAATAGACTTTCCAACTTCCTGTATCCTATACGTGTATCCATCATCCTCAAGGCTCTCTATTATAGATGATTTTTTAGGAAATTCTACAAATTCCCTTGTCAATCTTTCAAAAAATTCCCAAGCTTCGATGTTTGGATAATTTTCCCTAAAAGGCTCTACAATTATCAACTTCCCCTTTTCTTCTAATGCTTCCATTGCATTTTTCATAACCTTTTGAATGTTATCTATATATTCCAGAATAAAACTCATAATAACTACATCATACTTAGTTTTAGGTTTTATTACTCTTATGTCTATTTCTTTTAAGGTAACCCAGTCAAAGCCCAAATTTTGAATTCTTTGTTTAGCAATGCTCATAATACCTGGTGAGAAATCAACACCCACATATTCCCCATTAGGACCTAAAAATTTCCCTATCTCAATCGGTGAGACAGACCCGCATCCTAGATCCAAAACTCTCATTTCATCTTTTAGCTTTCCTATGGATACTATCAATTTCCTATAATTACTGTTAAATTCCAGAGAGAGCCTCATATCCCAAAAATCTGCATCTTTATCAAAATCCATTAAAATTTTCGGATGCTCTGGACTTATAAACGCGTAATCCACCATTTTGTATATTTCCTCAAAAATTGGAACCCAACTGGGAAGCATATGTTGAACACTCCCTCTATTGAGAGTCATTGTGTAAGAAAAGTTTTTCATTTTTATTTCATTAATGCCTTTTTCTAATATTCCCACTTCAACATATGTATCTAGGAGGCTTTTTAATAAAGGCTTATTTCTAATTGGACTTGAGCCTAAAATATCGGCATAGTGGCGTTTTATTGTTAGTTTGTTAAAAATTCCATATTTTAATCCAAGTTTGATTAAGTTGAGCATAGATATTTGGATCATGGCTGAAATGTTTTCATCTATTTTTTTAACTAAGGAATTCATTCCTTTCACCTCACATAAATTTTGCTATAATAGCTACGATATGATTTAAGAAGCTCGACAACTCTTTTTCCGTATTCTGAGAGTCGATAGTATTTGAATCCATTTTCTTCTATTATTTCAACTAACCCTAAGCTTACGAGAGAACTGTGTCCGTTATATCTATTCCCAAGCCCTACTAGAGCCCCTTTAACATTTGAAGGATCCGAACGGACAACTCGTGCAATTTCAGCAAGATAGGTGGGAGAGGGATATATCTCGTAAAGATACAATAGAATCCGTTTCCGGAGTTCACTCCGGTTAATGGAGCGAATTACAAAGGGATCAATGAACAATTATTAATCCCTCCAATCATAGTGATTAAGTATTATAATTTTTGTAAATAACTATGAAGACAATTGGAAATTATCCTATATAAATCTTACTGCTTAGTATATTAAACAATTAACCAAGAAGTTAAAAAAGGTGCTGACATTTTTGTAAACTTTCCAGAGTTATAAATCAGCTCACCATTCACAAACACCTTTTCAACATCACTTCCCTTGGCGGAATAAGTCAGATGAGAAAGCAGATTTGTCTCTGGAGTGAAGTGGAGCTTGTTGATGTTAATCAGCACTAAATCCGCAAGATATCCTCTCTCTATCAGTCCCGCTTTAATTTTCAATGCTTTTGCTCCTCCGACCGTTGCCCAGTAAAATACATCCTTTGCTGAAGCCTTAGTAGGATTTTGGACTTTAACTTTATTCAGTATTGCCGCAAACTTCATCTCTTGAATCATGTCAAGTGAATTGTTCGAAGCCGCACAGTCGTTTCCAAGTGCGATGTTGCACCCTTTTTCCCATAAATCAATTATCGGTGCGACACTCCCCTCAAGCTTTGCCAAACTAACTGCACAGTGCACTAATGTTGCTCCACTTTTCGCGTAAAGCCCAACTTCTCCCTCACTCAGATAAACACCATGAACACCAATGAAGTTCTCATTTAGGACTCCAGCTTTCTTAAGGTATTCAACGGGCAAGACTCCTTCTCTCTGCTTAACCCTTAAAACTTCTTCCCTGCTCTGAGAAACGTGCATATGGATTAACGCCTTTTCTTTTTCAGAGAACTCTTTGGTTTCTTTTAAAAGGTCGAGAGAAACCGTATCAGTAGCATGTGGGGCTAATACTGGTTTAACGAGCTCATCTCTGTTTTTCCATCTCTTGAAAAACTTAAACCCCTCTTCCGGTTCTGCAATTGGGAATTCAACTAAATCCATCATGGTCTGTCCAATAAACGCTCTGATGCCAAGCTTTTGAGCTACTTTAGCAATCTCATCAGCAAAAAAGTAATGATCGTTGATTACTGTTGAGCCATTGGCAATGGCCTCTGCAATTCCAATAAGTGCCCATTTATGGATTTCTTCTTCCGTCCACTCCTTTTCCATGGGCCAAATAACTTCATTCAGCCAATTATCAAGAGGTAAGTCATCCCCAATTCCCCTAAATTTTGTCATTGCCACATGGGTGTGAGCATTAATAAGTCCGGGAATTAAGAGATAGTTTTCTCCGCCAAAAATTTCATCAATATCGTATTCTTTGAGCTTATCTTTTGGAATAACATCATAAATTTTATCACCTTCTATTAAAACGGCCATGTTCTCTCTTATTCCGTTAACATCCAAGATATACTTCGCAATTATCGCCTTCATCCTATCACCTCCAGCGGGAAAATAATTTCGGATAACAAGATATTAAAGCTTTTTGTCATTTTGTCAATCGAAGTGACAAAGGATTTAAATAATGATTATCTGAAGAAAACTCGATGCACAATGCCGATGTTAATTGAGCTTAGATTGAAAGTTAAAGCGTTAGTATTGTGGATAAATTGATGGTTGGCTTTTCTTCATTAGGTATGGTTAGTTTAATAAACCCCCAGTTTAACTTTCAAAAAGTTGTGAGGTGATGATTATGATTGACAAAATTTACTGCGCTCAAGTTAAACCTGAAATGGAAGGAAAAAGAGTTAGATTGGCTGGTTGGGTGTATAGAAAGAGGGAAATTAAAGACAAGGTGTTTATAGTCCTTAGAGACTCAAGCGGAATTATTCAAACCGTATTCAAAGAGGAGCTCAGCAAAGAAGCCTACGAGACTGCAAAGAAAACCGGAATAGAGTCAAGCGTGATAATTGAAGGTATCGTTAAACAAGATAAGAGGGCTCCGGGAGGAGTCGAAATTCAGGGAGATAAGATTGAGGTCATTCAAAACGTCGAGTTCTTTCCGATTACTAAGGACGCAAGCCCAGAATTTCTTTTGGATGTAAGGCATCTCCACTTAAGGTCTCCGAAAGTAGCTGCAATAATGAAGGTCAAAGCCACCATGGTTCAAGCTGCAAGAGAATGGCTACTCCAGGATGGCTGGTATGAGGTGTTCCCACCGATATTGGTTACAGGAGCTTGTGAAGGCGGTGCAACTCTTTTCAAGCTTAAATACTTTGATAAAACTGCCTATCTGAGCCAATCAGCTCAGCTTTACCTTGAGGCTGCAATCTTTGGTCTTGAAAAAGTTTGGTCTCTAACGCCGAGCTTCAGAGCAGAGAAGAGCAGAACAAGGAGGCACTTGACAGAGTTCTGGCACCTTGAGCTTGAGGCTGCATGGATGGACCTCTGGGACATCATGAAGGTTGAGGAGGAGCTTGTGAGTTACATGGTTCAGCGGACTTTAGAGCTGAGAAGAAAAGAGATTGAAATTTACAGAAAAGACTTCACAACCTTGAAGAACACAGAGCCGCCATTCCCGAGAATAAGCTATGATGAAGCCATCGACATTTTGCAGAGCAAAGGCGTCAGCATAGAGTGGGGCGAGGACATGGGAGCTGATGAGGAGAGAGTTTTGACAGAGGAATTCGACAGGCCATTCTTCGTCTATGGCTATCCAAAGCACATCAAGGCGTTCTACATGAAGGAAGACCCAAGTGATCCAAGAAAAGTCTTAGCGGCTGACATGCTTGCACCTGAAGGATACGGTGAAATAATTGGTGGTTCACAGAGGGAAGACAATTATGACAAGCTTGTGCAGCGTATTTTGGAGGAAGGCATGGATCCAAAGGACTACGAGTGGTACCTTGACCTTAGAAAGTATGGAAGCGTTCCACACAGCGGCTTTGGACTTGGTGTCGAGAGAGTAGTCGCATGGATCCTCAACCTTGACCACATTAGATGGGCAACTCTGTTCCCAAGAACTCCAACAAGGCTCTACCCATGAGCTTTTCTCTTTCTTTTAACTACCGCAATCTTTATAAACACCTTTCCGGTGATTAGTTCCCGAGGGCCCGTAGCCTAGCAGGATAGGGCGCCGGCCTTCTAAGCCGGAGGTCGCGGGTTCGAATCCCGCCGGGCCCGCCACAACGAAAGTTCGCTCCACACCTCGCTTCTTCTTCTCTATCAGGAGCTATACCTCCATGACCTCTCAATGTGTTTAATTTCAATTTTAATCATGCATCCCTCTAAAAAGCTCTTAGCTGATTTCTTCAACAATCATCAATATATGCAATGAGTTTTTCAAAGCAAGTGAAAATAAGGAAACTCGGAACTTTTTAAATCCTCAACACATAACAATTTCCAAGGTGAGACTCGTGAAGCTACTTAAATTCATGCTCTCAGCACTCATAGTAGCACTCGTATTTGTAAGTGGATGTGTTCAAATTGAGACCCAAACAGAAAAAGCAACACCTTCAACAGTTACCCCCTCCACTCAAACAACTTCTTCAACAGCAGTATTGCCACATTTTAATACAACCCCGTCATGTTCAGACCCTCTCTGGAGATACATCCTCGAAAGGGCAATCCCATGTGCTTTAAGCAAAGAGGAGCTTGCTAAAATAAAGCCCTTGGCTGAACAGCTTAAAGGTGATAGCTTACAGCAAAGTGCCTGGAACATCTTAGAGTGGGAAAAAGCGCATATCCAATATGACTGGAAAAAGGCATCTCTGCCAGCTCCAGAAATTAAAATGTACAGCAATGGAAGTTTTAAGGTTGTAAGAGGGAAAGACAACACAATACAAACTCCCTACGAAATAATAATGAAAGGAAAAGGTATCTGCACTGACTATGCAATCCTAACAGCTGGACTGCTTTTGGATATGAACTACTCCCCCGTTTACATTTTCAGCGTTAACTTCACTGGAAGCGATGTTGGGCATGCAGTGGCAGTAATAGAAATTGAAGGGTGGTACTTTGCCTTAGATCAACATCCTCCTGCCATGGATTTGGGGGCATATTACCGATACTGGAAGGAGAAAGGAAAAACAATTTCAAATGCAACAATTTATGAAATCAAGCTTGTAAATGGCAGTGCTGAAGTAGAGAACTTGGGGATTGCTTCTGGGATAGAGTTTCTAAAGCAAGATTACAAGTTCACCGATGCAGATGCACAGGCGATTTCTGGGAGCTTGTCTTCAATAATTTTGAAAAACTTCCCAAACTTGAGGCTTGATGAGAAACTTCAGTCACTTTCCCAAGGCACATTGCCAGAGGGTTATTCTGAGGGGAAAGTCTGGACGTTCAGATTTGAAAAGTTTGTTGAATATTACAGTCCTCTGTTCCATGAACAGCTGATCAATTATCTCTATGACAGTATAGTTTCAGATCCAGAAGTTAGAGCTGACTTAGAACAATATTCAGCGTTTTGGATTGAGAGAAGAGAAGAGGGGGAGAACCTTAAAATAATTCTCGATATTGCCAAATCTTGATAAATCTCAGTACCTCTTTCTTGAGTCTCTCCTTTTTTCTTTGTCTATGCTTTCTTGAAGCTTTGATTTCTTTATGCTAACTTTTGCAACGCTCTCAATGTATCTTAACCTCCTGTACTCTCCCGGCATGATGAAAGTTATTGCTTTTCCTTTTTTGCCTGCTCGTCCTGTCCTGCCAATCCTGTGGATATACATTTCAGCATTTTGTGGCAAAGAATAATTCACAATATGGGTGATGTCTTGAACATCTATTCCTCTTGCAGCAACATCTGTGGCAACTAAGATGTTTATTTTTCGCCTTTTAAAGCGCATCAAGGTTCTTTCTCTGTTTCTTTGACTCATATCTCCGTTTAAAGCTTCAGCGCTGTATCCCATACGTGCAAGCTTTTCTGCCAGTATCCTGGTCTCTCTCTTCGTTTGGCAGAAGATTATCCCATAGAATTCACTGTTTAGTATTCTTTTCAGCACAGATATTTTTCTTGCTGGTACAACTTCAATATACTCCTGCTCGACAAGCTCTGGAACTGGCTTGTCACTGCTTGTTCTTATCAGTTCATATTCCTTCATGTATCGTTTTGCTAACCTCAAAACTTCACGGGGCATCGTTGCTGAAAACATGAGAACACGCTTATCTCTTGGTGTTTCTCTGAATATTGCTTTTATATCATCTATGAAGCCCATATCGAGCATTCTGTCAGCTTCATCTAGGATAAAGTATTGAACTCCCTCAAGCCTCAGTGTGCCTCTTCTAATGTGATCGAGAACTCTTCCAGGGGTTCCAACCACTATGTGAACTCCTTTCCTAAGAGTTCTTATCTGAGGACCTATTGGCTGTCCTCCATACACCGAGAGAACTTTTATCTTCTTTTTGCCTCTAAGCGACTTTATCTCGTCAGCTACTTGAAGGGCAAGCTCTCTGGTTGGCGTTAAAATTATTGCTTGGACTTCCCTTTCATACTCGTTGATAACATCTACAAGCGGTAATGCGAATGATGCTGTTTTTCCAGTTCCTGTCTGTGATTGTCCAACTATGTCTGCATCTCCTCTTAAGAACAGAGGAATAACTTCTCTCTGAATGTCTGTAGGTTCTGAGAACCCTTTTCTTCTGACTGCTCCCAGTGTATTTTCTGAGAGTCCTAATTTTTCAAAACTCATTTTCTTCTCTCCGAAAAGCACTCCAGAAGAAGTGCAGCTTGTTGGCGGGCCGGGGGGGATTTGAACCCCCGACCTGCGGATTAAGAGTCCGCCGCTCTAACCAGGCTAAGCTACCGGCCCGCGTCCAAAATCATTGGGAGTTGAGAGTTTTATAAATTTTTCGGTAATAGCAAACAGAAAACTTTATAAGCTGATTTTAACCGAAATATTTTGGCTTGAGCGGGGGTTGCCGAGCCTGGTCAAAGGCGCGGGATTGAGGGTCCCGTCCCGTAGGGGTTCCGGGGTTCAAATCCCCGCCCCCGCACCAGAAACCTTTCTGACTTCTGTCCCTTTCTCCACTACTGGGGAAACTTACTGGGAGGCTAACGTCCCTCATCCCTACCGGTTTTAAATGAGAAAAAGAGAACTCTATCGGTTCTGCCTCAGCAGGTTATAGATGTGCTGGGCGGCGTCGGTGTAAATCGTGTATTTCTTACCCTTAGCTTTAAGTTCAAGATAGTAGCCGCCAAGCGGGGCTTTCTTGAGCTCAATCCACTCAATTTCCTTGAGAGAAAACTCTTCGTTCACCTCTCCAACTCCTCCTTTGTCTTCTCAAGAGGAGCTCCAAGTTGATGTTGGTGTTCAAGGAGCACCACCAAAGTAAAGATGTGTTCACAGAAGTTTAGCTCATTTAAGCTTCTTCAAAACAAAATTTCTCGCCTTCTCTGCAAGCTCAACGGCTTCTCTTGCTTCCTTGAGTGTCGGTTCAAAAAGTATTGGATACCTCGCTTCTACAGCATACTCTGTAAGTCTGTCAATCCCAATCTTCAACAGTTCTTTGAATTCAGTGTCAATCCTTGAGCACATAAGGATCAGTTGCTTTATGTCATGGACTTTTGGAATCGGAACATTGTTGTAAACCAAAAACGCTTTGAGAAATTTCTCCACAGCTTGCTGGGCATGGAAGCAGATTATCCAAGGAACGGGCTTTTTGAACTCTAAAAGAGCCTTAGCAGTCATAAGGTCATCCTCAGCCTTTTGTACCCATGCCTTCACGTCATCCCTCATATCTGTATCCCCTCTTTCAGCGCATAGTGGTAGATAAAGCCTGTGGAATTCTTGTATTTCTCCAATATCTTTTTTGGAACGATTATCAGGTCAACAGGAAAATCAATTCGCTTATAGACGCTGTACCAGAGCTCTCTATAAGTGTCCCGGTCAATATCTTGAGTAACCACCACAAGAATATCCCAATCAGAATCCTCTCTAAAATCTCCTCTCGCTCTTGACCCGAACAGAATAACCTCCTCTACATCAATCCCATGTTTTGAAAATTCCTCCAAAATGATGCGCTTAATAATCCTTTCCACGTTCATACTCTCACTCATCATATTTTCTCTCTGAGAATATTTATCGGTTTCGCATGGGATATTGGCAAAATAAGCTCTCCGATTTAAAAGAGAAAATAGAGAAATTGTCAGAAGGGATTTAGGCTCATCTCGTAATCTTAACTTCCTTCATCAGCTCTAAAGGCTCTGGGTGCTTTTCAAAGTACTCTCTGACTGGCCTGAGGAGCTCTATCAAGTATTCGGCAACCGCATTCTTCAGGTCAAGTGGATGCAGCTTTCCTTCAGCAAAGTCCTTCTTGAGCTCTTCAAACGTTGTGTAAGTTACATCACCACCGAACTTGGCTGGTCTGTGAATGGTAAATTCAGTTGGCTCCTCCCTAAAGATTATGTGCTCCGCCCAATCAAGAACTGGATTGTATCTGACTTCTCTTGCAGGACAGAATGCCTTTCTAAGCTTCTGTCTGATTTCCTCTGGTGTGTCGTGTATGAAAACAGCGGAGTATGGCTTTGATTTGCTCATCTTCATAGCTGCTTTAATCTCCTTAAACTCCTCTTCGCTCTCAATTGGCCACTTTGGAGGCTCTTGCAGACCAAGTAGGAGGTGGTGGTGAACGGCAACCGGCTTGTATTTCTTGCCTTCCCAGACAAGCGGATGGTACTTCAGCTTTTCAGCGACTTCTATTGCAATGACATGAGCCTTTCTTTGATCCATTCCAGCATGTGCGATGTTAACTCCCTGGTAAAATATGTCAGTAACCTGCATTATCGGGTAGATCAGCTTTGCAAAGTCTATTGCTTCTCCCATTTGCCTGCCCATGATTGTAATGGAGCGCATAACTCTGTTTAAAGTAACGTTCTTTGAAATATCAATGACGGTCTGCCAGTAGTCACCTTTTTCAAGGATTTCACTCGCTAAGACGAACTCTACCTTATCTGGATCTCCGCCCATAACTTTGATGCTCTGCTTCATTCCTTCTTTAAAGTAAGTTAAAGCTACTTTTTGAATTGTCTCAAGGTCTCCGCCAAGCTTGTCATTAATCCAGCTGTGCCAGTCTGCTAAGAATATTCTTGTCTTTATGCCTGCCTTTTGGAAGTCGGCAATCTTTGCACCTGCCATTAATCCAGTACCGAGATGAATGTAACCACTTATTTCAAACCCGATATAATGCTGAAGAGGAACCCCCATTTCCAAGAGCTGCCTAAGATTCTCTACGGTCAATACTTCCTCAGTTGGCTTTCTTGTTATCAGCTCAATCTTTCTCTCTATATCCATTCCCACCACCTTAAGCCAAAAATGATGTTATCCTTTAAGGCATTTACGCATTTGAAAATTGTCATACTGTCAGGATACTGATGTGTATGCACAAATCCTCAGTGCTGTCTTAGTGTCTATGTTTCTCAACATCTACCAATATAAATTTGAGTACCCTGCTACACATTGTTACCTAATGGGGATTCAATAAGATTTATAACTGCTTTATACGTTAAACATTTTTGGTGAACGCCATGAAGAAGCTTGTAATACTATTATCGGTTTTTGTTCTTTTCGGACTTTTTGGGGTTGCTTTTGCCAGTGCAGCAACTGTCGCTGTGGATTTGGCACATGGTGAGAATGACAAGTACCTTGCTGGCGATGTTCTTGACAGGGACACGAATGAGACTTTAGCCCACGGTATTGTAAAAACAATTACCGATGTGAAGTGGGCATACTTTGGTGATCCCGCTGCCGCCGATACACTGGGAATTCCACACCTTGGCGATAAAATTACTGCTGATGCCCTCAAGGGCGTTGACATGCTCATTATTGGTCAGCCATCAAGTCCATTCGAGCCAGATGAAATACAAGCAATTGCTGAATGGTTCAAGCAGGGTGGCAAAGTTCTCTGGGTTGCAGGTGATAGTGACTACGGAAGCGGTGTGCAAGTTCAAGACACCGTTAACTCACTTCTTGACCAGCTTGGAATTGGTCACCTCAGGTTAGACCTCTGTTCGGTTGAAGACCCAGTAAGCAACGCTGGAAAGGGATACAGAGTTGTTGGAATTGCTAACCCAGATTCAAACACACCGGATGCAAGCATGATTACTGAGGGCTTCAAGAATGGAGGAAAAGTTCTCTACCACGGTCCTGGCGTCGTTGCTTATGTTGATGACCAAGGAAACTGGAACACTCTAACAGATAAAATCCCGGAGAATGTTTACAGAATCGTCAAGACAACCAAGGATGGTACAATCGTCGAGAACAACGACCCACCAGCAAATGCCTACATGGCCGGTGACACTGGAGTATTCCCACTCTTAGCAGTTGAATTTGTCAAGTTTGATAACGGAAAGCAGAGCTTACTCATAGTTAGTGGAGAATCACCATACGGTGACTACGAGCCAACATGGTCACCAAAGTACCACGGAGTTCCACTTGACGGCCCATCATTTGTCACAAACTTCATCCACTGGGCACTTGAAGAAGCAAGTAAGGTAGAAGAGAAGCCGCCAGAAACAACAACAGAGAAGCCATCAGAGACCCAGAAGCCGACTGAAACCAGCTCTCCAGCTCCAGCCACAACCAGCAAGACATGTGGCCCAGCAGCCCTTGTTGGACTGGCATTGGTTCCACTGCTCTTGAGAAGAAGAAAGTGAATTTTTCTCTTTAAATCTTTAATTTTTGACATTTTTTGTGGCAAAAATTTAAAGAAGCTTTTGTAAAACTCCCTCAGAGGTGAGCCAAAATGAAAAAAACCATTGCTCTTTCGCTTGTACTGCTGTTTCTTGTTAGCATAGCAGCCGGATGTATTGGAGGTGGGAAACAGAGCACAACCCCAACAAGTACGTCAAAACCCAGCGAAGGAAAAGGGATAACTTTAATCGTACTGACAAGACATGACACAACAATTCAGATGCTGGCAAAAGATGCTTTTCTAAAGAGCGACATCGCGAAGAAATATAACATCGTGAATATCAAGTTCATTAAAGCCCCAGATTCACAGTGGCCGGCCTTAATCAAGAAAGGTGCCGACATCGGATGGGGAGGAGGACCAACTCTTTTTGATGACCTCTTCAAACAGGGCTATTTAGCCCCAATTACAGATAAAAATGTTCTTGGACTTCTTGGAACACAAATAAAAGAGGACATTGCTGGAATGCCCATGGTGAGAAAAGGTGATGATGGGAAGGTTTACTGGATTGCAGCCGCACTTTCATCATTTGGTTTCACAGTGAATAAAGATGTCCTTAAGAGATGGAACCTCCCAATGCCAGAGAAATGGGAAGACATAGCAAGTGAAACATTTGCCCTTGATCCACCACAAGTTGGTATTGCTGATCCAACAAGAAGTACTTCAAACACAAGAATTTACCAGATCATTCTTCAAACCTTTGGCTGGGACGAGGGATGGAAGGTTCTCACAATCATAGCTGCAAACTCAAAGATTTATGATGCAAGTGATGCCGTTAGAGAGGCAGTTATAGCTGGTGACATAGCTGTTGGAAATACAATTGACTTCTATGGATACACTGCAATGAAGCTCAACCCAGCATGTGTCTACATCATTCCAAAGGGTGAGAGTATAATCAACGGTGATCCAATTGCACTGCTTAAGAACTCCCAGCATCCAGAGGCTGCACAGGCTTTCATTTACTGGGTTCTCACTGATGGACAAAAGATATGGCTTAACGAAAACATTAATAGACTTCCAGTTAATCCTGCAGTATTTAACACTCCTGAAGGGCAGAAAAGACCAGATCTAAAGAAGGCCTATGAATTGGCTTTGCAAACTCAGGGTATTAAGTTTGATGATGCAGAAGCGTTAGCTACTGTCTATGCAATGCAGTTCTATTTCAAGGCTACATTGGTTGATGCAAATCAAGAGCTTCACAGGGCTTGGGTTGCCCTTGTTCAAGCTTACAAGCAGGGAAAGATAAGCAAAGAGAAATATGAGCAGCTTAAGGCCCAGCTTTTAGCCCCAATACAGTTTAAAGACCCAGATACAGGAAAAATGGTTACCTTCACTGAAGACTATGCAAAGAAAATAAATGAAAGACTTATAAAGGATCCTGGATTTAAAGATACACTCATGCAAGAGTGGAGGGACGCTACAAGGGCTAAGTATAATAAAGTGTTATCGGAGGTGCAAGGATGAAGGTAAGCAAGTGGAGCGAAAAACTTTTTGGAACACCACTCTTTGAACCTCTTGTTTCCTTTTCCTACCTTTTCCCCCTACTGTATATAGTTGTGTTTTTAATAATACCCGTCTTGGCTATGCTTGCAGTAGCGTTTAGCCATGGAGGACATTTCTCTCTTTACTGGTTTAAGAGCATATTAACCTCAAGTTATTATGTGCAATTCCCACCACAGGGAGATTTTGCAGTGAGAACTGCTACTGCAACTGGGGAGACCGTGTATTTAATCAGGGGAATAGATTTTGGAGTTGTCATTAACTCACTTGTGGTTGCCGCCCTTGTGACGCTTTTAGCTTCTCTGATGGGAACAATCTTCGCCTTTATAATGGCGAGATATGAGTTTAGAGGTAAAAACTTCTTTAGAATTGTCCTTTTTATCCCCCTGTTGGTTACACCATTCGTTAATGCGTACGTTATTAAGAAGATGTTCCTCGACACGGGTTTAATCAACTACATTTTCTATGAATTGCTCCACATATTGCCATTTAGGATTAAAATCGATGGCTTGGCGGGTGTCGTTTTAGCTCAAGCTATGACGTATTATCCAATAGTTTACCTCAATGCCTATGCAAGCTTTATCAACATTGATCCAACATTAGAGGAGCAGGCAGAAAATCTCGGGAGCAAAGGCTTTCACCTTTTTAGAACAGTAACCTTTCCATTAGCTTTGCCTGGTATAGCGGCTGGTGCAACTTTGGTTTTCATCTTCAGCCTTGAGGATTTGGCAGCACCAATTGTCTTCCAAGGTGATCCGTTGGCTAAGAAACTGATGTCCTATCAGATTTTCAGCAAATTCCTCTATGGTTTGGGTGAGAGAAGCCCGGAAATTGCGGCATTATCAATTATAATGCTCACCTTAGCTGTGCTTGCATTCCTTGGAATTAGGAAGTATGTCAGCTTAAGACAGTATGCCATGCTGAGTAAAGGTGGAAGATGGAAGCCAAGGGTCAGCAAACCAAGAGCATGGCAAGCTGCAATCATTTATGTAGTTTTACTCCCACTGTTGCTCTTTACAATATTCCCACAGATTGGTGTTGTCCTATTGGCATTTTCCAAGCAGTGGAGCGTTACCGTGATGCCTCAAGGATTCACCACAGAATACGTCAAACAGATGCTCTTCAATCCTGATGTGAGGAGATATATCATAAACAGTCTCATGTATTCAGCTGCTGCTGTCGTGCTTATCGTGCTCCTCTCAGTGACATCATCATACGCAACCAGCAGGTTCAAGGGAATCTTAACCCCAGTGCTTGAAAGTTTAGTCATAATTCCAATTGCTGTTCCAGGTATAGTTGTGGCAATGGGCTACTTCTATTTCTTCTCACAGATATTCCCCAACACGCCATTGGATCCAACGAATATCTTCAACTTCAACCCAGCCTTCGTGCTTATACTGGCATATTCAATAAGAAGACTGCCATTTTCAGCACGTTCTGTATATGCAGGACTTCAGCAAGTCCATGTTTCTCTTGAAGAGGCTTCAATGAACCTTGGAGCGGGCAGATGGAAAACTGTAACCGGTATTTTGTTGCCACTGATATCACTTAACGTCTTTGGTGGTGCAATGCTCAGCTTCGTTTATTCAATGAGTGAGACAAGCGTTGGCATTACATTGGGTTCACTCAACATGCAGTATGCCCCGATTACAGCGTTCATGAAGGACATCATGATGTCAGCTGCTGGAAGTGCCCAGCTTGCTGCAGCGTTGGGTGTGCTGTTAATTACGGTTCAGATACTCTCAATTGTGTTGGTTAACATAATCACCAAGCAAAGGTATGCATTCATAGGATTAACATGAGGTGAGAAAGTTGGTTGAAGTCAAGCTCGAGAATATTGTTAAGACCTTCGGAGAAACTGTGGCATTGAAAGGAATAGATTTGCACATAAAGCATGGTGAGCTCTTTACTTTACTCGGTCCAAGTGGATGTGGAAAATCCACAACATTGAGAATCATCGCGGGTCTTGACTTTCCAGACAAGGGGAGGATATTCTTTGATGACCAGGAGGTTACCTACCTAAGCTCAAGCGAAAGAGGGGCAGTTTTAGTGTTCCAGAACTATGCTCTTTGGCCTCACATGACAGTTTATGACAACATTGCCTATGGGCTCAAGATTAGAAAGCTTCCAAAGGAAGAAATTGAGAGAAAGGTCAAGTGGGCACTTCAGCTGGTAAAGCTTGAGGGCTTTGAGGACAGATATCCCACTCAGCTCAGTGGTGGTCAGCAGCAGAGAGTTGCAATAGCAAGAGCCATAGTGGTTGAACCCAAATTACTTCTCCTCGATGAACCTCTTTCAAATCTTGATGCAAAGCTCAGACTTGAGATGCGTTCTGAGATCAGAAGAATCCAGCGTGAGCTTGGCATAACTGTGCTTTACGTTACACATGACCAGGAGGAAGCAATGGCAATAAGTGACAGAATAGCTGTGATGAACGTTGGAACTGTTGAGCAGGTAGGAACGCCGAGGGAAATCTATGAGAAGCCAAAAACGGAGTTTGTGGCGTCATTCATGGGTAAGACAAACGTAATCCCAGCAAAGGTTGTTGAAAGACATGGAGACAAGGTTACAGTGGAATTTGAGCACTTCAGACTTGAAGGACTAACATACACTGATAAGAGCGACAAAGTTGTCATTGTTATCAGACCAGAGCGCATCAGCTTGCATCCAATTGAAAATGCAGTTAAGCTTGAAGGTAAAGTTGACCTCATTGAATACTACGGATTCTTCATTGAGGTCGTTGGAATGTTTGGAGAAACCAGAATCATTGCAAGAACAATAAGCGACAAAGACGTAATGGGCTTAAGGCCTCAAGGTCCAGTAACGTTCTACATAAACAAAGATGATATTCTCGTTTTGCCAAAACAGCTTTAACTTCCTTTTCTTAACTTCCTTCTTGGGGTGGGAGCATGGAAATTTTGGATTTATTTGAGGAAGGGAAAGTATATGAGGTTTTGCTGGTAACGAAGTCCAATGTCACCCCAATAGGCGTTGTTCGGAGAGGGGATAACTTATATTTCAGGCTTTTTGGAGGAAAGAGTTTTCATGAAGTTAAGGAGCATCCTTTTGGGGTTATTCATATTACACAAGATGTCGAGCTTTTAATAAAAGCTGCACTGAACATTCCAATTGATGCGGAGTTTGAAGATGCAAAGGAAATACCTCTCAGAAAAATCAAAAAGCTGAGCTGGGTTGAAGGTAAAATAGAGTTTGAAGAGACTGAAATTGAAGATGAACTCGGAAAAAGCAAAGTGTTAAAATGCAAATTCGTCCCGCTTTATGGTGAGATAGTCCCCTCAGTTGTAAAGCCTCTTAGCAGAGCTGATTACGTCTTATTAGAGATGGCAGTTCATTTAACAAGGCTGTTTGTTGCAACAAGAAGACATAAAGTTGATGTAGCTCAAAAGCTGTACTCAAAAATATGGCAGAGGTATCAGGAATACATTCAATTGGGTGGAAAAAGCGAGCTTGCAGAGAAGATTATGGGATTAGCCTTAATCTCTGTTAGATGGAACTCATAGTGTTAAATGTCCTAATTTCTTCTCCCTTGGTTGCACAAGGATAATGTTTTATATTGCTAAGGACAATTTTTTACGGTGATGTTATGAAGAGGGTATTAAGCTTGTTTTTGATGTTTATAGTTCTCTCTTTAGTACAGACAGTACCAGTTAGGGCAGGAACCATTTATCCTCTTGACGTTCTTCAGTATCCTTCCCCAGGAGCTCCAGTTGTTGCTCTTCCAGGAGAAACTGTCACAATGAAAGTTCAAAACGGGGTTGATATAACAGCTCTTTCAATAGTCTCAGTGCTCAATGGACCCTATGAGCTACAAATAGTTGGGAAGAGTGGGAACGAACTCCAAGTTAAAATTCCAGAGGACGTTGTTCCAGATGACTATTTCCTAATTGTTAAATCTAACAAAGGTGAAGTGGTTATTCCGAACGGTGTCTGGATACTCAAGGAGTATCCAAAAGTCCTCAGAATAGCTCATATAAGTGATATCCACATTACAAGTGCCGCAAAAGTCGGTTACGTTGTTGGGGAGAAGTTCTGCAGGAGCATCTTCAAATGTGGCGAGGATTCAATACCACTTCACAGCTATGTCGCAACATGGGGTGTTTACACCTATTGGGCAATGAATGATGCCGTTGATGTGATAATCAACACAGGTGACGTTGTAGATACCGCTGGCGACTTGAAGGGCTACATGCTGTTCTCACAAATTGCAGAACTAACAAGCGCTGCTGGAAGGGCAATGATAACAATTAAAGGAAATCACGACGACCCACCAAGATATTTCTCCAAGTTCATAGCTCCACCGTATTACTATCTCACAATTGGCAAGTTCCTCATAATTGCTCTTGACAGTGATGGAGATACGGCACACCCAACAATGGATCAGCTTGAATGGATGGAAAAAGTCCTTGAGCAGAATCCAGACAAGATACCGATTGTTTTGGTTCACCACCCCTACTGGTATAAGACTCCGGAGGGAAGAAGTGGAAAAATTGAAGGTCTTAGTGTCTTTGATGACTGGGAAACCATAGCTCCTCTTGTAAGCTGGTACTGGATTGGAGGGCCTGAGAGGACGAGCGAAGACATTGCAAAGCGCTTCCTTGAGGATGTTGAGAAGTACAACATAAAACTTGTCTTAAGCGGACACGTTCATGCAGATTACGTTCAGCTTTACGTTGACAAAAATGGCAATGAGCACTGGTTTGTAACCTTAACCGCAACTGGTGCACCAGACAAGAGAGAGAAGGACAACTGGTACGGCTCAAGAATGGTGTATATCTACGATGATGGAAGGGTTGAGCTTCCAATGATCAAAGAGAAGTTTGGGACGATATTTGGCCCACTGAGCTCACTTCCAGTTCCGCAGGAGTTTATGGTATTCAGACACCACAGTGATGAGGGAACAGCACTCAAGTTCATAAATGAATACCAGGAGATAACGGGCAAAATAGCGGTCATCGTTCCTGAAGGGGCTAAAGTTGATGATACCGTTACAAATGTCAAATACAAAGTCTTGGGAGAAAGAACGATTGGTAATAACCACTACATGCTTCTTGAAGTCACTGTTCCGAAAGGCATCAGTGAGCTTGTAGTTACAAAGGGCAAGGATACCGAAAAGCCGCAGGTTAGCATTGCCTATACGTCACCTTCGAAGCCGATAAAAGGAAAACCATTTAAGGTTTACTTCAAGGCGAGAGATAACTTGGGAATTAAAGACCTATATGTTGAAATTGAAGCCAACGGTGAAGTTAAGAAATATCCAGCAGAACCAACAAAGGCCGTTGGAGATTACTTCCTTGCACAAATTCCTGGTGTCAATGCAGATGAGTATACAATCAGGGTAATTGCAGTTGACTTCTATGGTAACAAGGCTGTTGCTGAAAAAGTCATGGGTAAAAAGACAACTACCACAACCGCAAAGACAACAACTACATCCACCACAACTCCATCTCCAAGCCCAACAGCAAGCCAAACAGCTACTCAAAAATCAACATGTGGTCCAGCGGTTCTCGTTGGATTGGCATTGATTCCACTGCTCTTGAGAAGAAGAAAGTGAGCTTTTTCCTTCTTTCTTTGTCTTTTCTATAATATTGTGAAGAGAAGAGTTTTTAAACCATTGTCCCTTTCCCTCCTTTGGGTGATGCCCGTGAAATTTAAGGGAAAAGCCTTTGGTGATACAGTAAGAATTGAATTCGAAATTTTGAGACTTAGCGAGCTTAAAATAGATGACCTGAGAGATTTTGATGTTGACAGTCTTAAGATTGAGCTTAGATCCACTTCTTCAGGTTTGAAGATCATTGGTATATGGGAGGGCGAGATCGAGAAGGCTGGTGAGGGTATTAAGAAGGCTCTTGAAGAAAGCTACAAACTTAAGGAGAGGCTCTTAAGAAAGATGAAGGCAAAGGTGGATAATATAAGGGCAACCATGAAGAGACTTGGATTCAAGGAGGAGGTCATGGGATACGGGAGCATGATACGATTTACAAAAAAAGTCGGAAATTATGAAATAGTCGTTCTAACATCATCGAAAGATGATGTTGTGAGGGTTGAGGTTTACGGAAATGACAAAAAGATAATCGGCCCCGAAGTTGAGAGCATCTTTGAAGATGTCGATATAGAAGAGCTTGAGGTATATGATCTTGAAGAAGACGGCAGGGAAGAGAGACTTGTTATAAACTTGGAGTTGCCGAAAAGTGAAGAAAAGCCTGAAGTTAAGATTGTAGAAGCAATAAAGTTAATTGAAAATCTTTTGATGACTTAATTTTGAATTCTTATCACTTGAGGTGTTAGGATAACCTTTTAATGCGCTTTTATTTGACATATTTTTGGTGGTAGAATGTTCAGACTCACAGATTTTAATTATCACAACAAAACAGTTTTTCTGCGAGTAGATTTAAATTCTCCCGTAAAGAATGGTAAAATCATAAGTGATGCAAGGTTTAGAGCTGTTTTGCCTACCTTACTCTATCTCCTTGAACATGACGCAAAGGTTGTAATTGCAACTCATCAGAGCAAGCCGTATAATGAGGATTACATCACAACAGAGCAACATGCTGAAATTCTAAGCTCACTGATTGGCAGGAGGGTTGAATATGTTGAAGACATCTTTGGCAGATATGCCAGAGAAAAGATAAAGTCTCTCAAGCCTGGCGATGCCATAATTTTGGAGAATCTTCGTTTTTCTGCTGAAGAGATAAAGCAAAAACCAATTGAAGAATGTGAAAGAACCCATTTTGTAAGGAAGCTTGCTCCACTTTTGGACTATGTTGTCAATGATGCATTTGCTACCGCTCACCGCTCTCAGCCATCTCTTGTAGGTTTTGCAAGAGTCAGACCTATGACAATGGGATTCTTGATGGAAAAAGAAGTTCGGGCATTAACAAAGGCATATGAAAGTGATGAAAGGCCAAAGATATACGTGCTTGGCGGTGCAAAGATTGATGATTCCCTCAAGGTGGCGGAGAATGTACTGAAAGAGGAAAAAGCGGATTTAATATTAACAGGTGGTTTAGTGGCTCAGATATTCATATTGGCTAAAGGGTACAACTTAGGTATTGCAAATGTGGAGTTCCTTGAAAAGAAAGGGCTTTTAAAGTTTGTTGACTGGGCTGAAAAGCTTTTGGATGAATATTATCCATACATTAGGACTCCTGTTGACTTTGCTATTAACTATAAAGGAGAAAGGCTCGAAATTGACCTATTGAGTGATGAAAAGTGGCTGTTTGACGAGTATCAGATATTTGACATTGGATCAAGGACTGTTGAGAAATATTCCCAAATTTTAAAGGATGCAAAAATAATAGTGGCAAATGGCCCTATGGGTGTCTTTGAAATTGAGGAATTCGCATTAGGCACAATAGGGGTCTTTAAAGCAATTGGAGAAAGCGAAGCATTCTCAATTGTTGGTGGAGGACACAGCATAGCGAGCGTATATAAATACAATATTCAAGGAATTACCCACATCTCAACAGGGGGAGGTGCAATGCTCACATTTTTTGCAGGAGAAAAATTACCGGTTTTGGAAGCTTTCAGAATAAGCTATGAAAAGTTTAAGGACAAAGTAAAAAAGAAAAATCAGTAATTCATTAGAACTCCAAAAGCCACTGCCAGCCACCAGATTTCGAGGAATGCAAAGCCAATTATCGCTGCTCCTTTGATGAGCCACACTACAAAGATGACATATGCTATCAATGTCACTACCACGTGAAGCTTGAGGAATATTCTGTTGATTTCTTTTTCTGCTTTCATCCATCCTGTTGGCAGTGGAAGCCACTGACCTCCTCCCCTTTGCGAGGGTTTCAGCGACTCGCCATTGACGGGGAGGTTTGCGGGCTCATAACCTACTCCCGTTGCCGGTTTCGGCTCAGCCCGCAGGCCCGGTCTTAGGCCAATTACCCCTACCTCCCGCAAGAGCGGGAAGGCTCGGGGTTATTGTTCAGATGCCGCCTTTCAAAGTTTTTACGGCCACGCCGGG